>CADBRH010000092.1 GCA_902797035.1 uncultured Bacteroidia bacterium
ATCTACGAGAGCGCCAACAGCTACATCGTGAACGGAACCGGTTACTACAAGATCCCCCTGGTGATGGGCAACGGCGTGAAGAAGGACGCTCCGAATCCTGTGGAAAAAACTTTCAAAGGTTCCACTGTTGGGCAAAGCATTCTTTTCCAGGACTACAAGGGCAACAACATCAGCAACCCTTGGCTCAAAGATGAGGATGGACGTGGCACTCCTTCCAGTGCAGAGATAGTCTGGGAAGACATCGAGGGCCTTATCGAGACCCAGAAGGATGCCAGCGGAGCCAACACCTATGACCTTCCCGCGAACTGCATATCCTCTGACGGCAAATGGCTCTATTTCCATGTCCCTACCGTCCGTGAGGGGAAGTACATCTACAAGGACGCCACCGGCACAATCCGCAACGAGCCCCGTCAGGGCAACGCCGTGATCGCCGTCAAGGACGCCAGCGGGACAACCATGTGGAGTTACCATATCTGGGTCACGGATTACGTTCCAAGGAACTATCCGGATTACGGCGATACACCCATAGTTGATTATGTGGATTACGAGGTTCCGACACGTCCGTTGCCCGCATGGGTGACAGCAGGTCATCCGCCGCAGGATATGGCTCCCTATAACTACAGGCTGATGCCGCGGGTTTTGGGTCATACCGTCTACGGTACTACCATAAAAAGGGATTATGATGAGCAGACTGTCTATGTCAAGCTGAGGCAGAACGAGAGTGGATTGACAACTGTCATGACTGTGGTACAGCTTGAGGGACATCCTCAAACCGAACTCGACAGGAGCCAGCCATTCTATGAGACTGCCCGCAAAGACGGGTTCTGGCCAGGTAACGGCATTGATGATACCGAGCCGACGTGGTACGGTAAATTCCCCGGGATTGATTCCAACTCCGGAAACTTGGTGACCACTCGTCAGTCTCTCTCATGGAGCATTCAAAATCCAGGGAAAGAGGTTTGGGACAATAATTACGCATCCTTCTGGATGTCAAATTCCCTGAATCCAGCGAATCTTTGGAACGCGAACTGTACAGTAGAAATCCGGGACGCTTCACGTATGTTTAGTTTTAGTACAACGACTGATGAATTTTGGGGGTATGATAATATTGAGCGTTGGATTATGACCACGAAAACGATTTATGATCCTTGTCCCGCCGGTTATTGCCTGCCACCCTGTTACGCTGCTATTGTAGGTCCCGAATACTATATTTACGTCGAAAAATTTGGCACGAATAGCCATGAATACTATTTCCAGCCATTAAAACAAATTGTTGGGAAAAACATAGAAATATGGACCAACAAAGATAAAACAAGTTATTTCACGTTACCGTTCACGTACACGAGATGGTTCTCTGGACGCATTAGCACAACTAGGGCAATGTCGTTTAAGACATCTCTCTTGATGTACACTCAAGGGACGACTTCTCACTCGATGAATTATAATTTGTTTGCTTCTTATTCAACTACTAATTCAATTGCGTTTGGTAGAATAATATCACAACACGCGTGTGCTGTGCTACCATTTGATGACTCAGTCGGCCCGGATCCGACAAACTATACACCAATCAATACCGGGTGGAACGAGTTACCCTCTTCCTCCTTCACCTATGGCAGGTTCACGGTGATGCAGGATGATCCTCAACTTCAGTAACAAATTAAAGATATGATATGTCAGTCCATTCTAACTGGGTGACCGTAGCGTCACTCCTGATAGGACTATCGGTGACGGCCCTTCTGACCTCCAATTGCACGGAGGTCGAGGGGCCCTTGCCTTTAAGAACTGAAAAATCACGTGTTTCCCAAGAGCGGGATGACGTTACCGAAAGGGGGCGCATGGTAGAGATCCGAGCCCCGAAGGGCAACGCCACTCTCACGCTCAACGCGACTTGCGTCGCCGGCACTCCGGATTCCAGAACGGTTATCGAGCCGGACTCCAACGGCGCGGCTGTCTTGTGGGAACCCGGGGACCAGATAAAGGTCCAGTACCTCAAGGACGACAAACTATACTACGGTGTCTTCGTGACGCATCAAGGGGGCTCGTCTTCAGCTGTTTTCACCACCGAGGATGACATCCTGGGCGGTTCGGACTACATGTTCCTGGCCCCTGGCTACACCACTTACAGCGAGCGGGCATCTTATTCGGGAGCTCGTGTCTTCGGTATCAATATTCCAACTGCCCAAACCGCTGTGGAGGGAGGTGTGATGGCGGACAGCAACATTGGCTTCGCCCAGTCCGCCTCGTTCTCGGACGGGATGAGCCTGACATTCTCCAACCTCCCGTCCATACTGCGCTTCCGTCTTTCCGGAAGTCTCGCCGGGTTGGTTAAAAGCATAGCGCTGAGGACGACCACCGGCATCGCCGGCGTGCAGTCCATCTTCAGTGACGGAGGCGTTCCCACATACTATCCAGCCTGGATTTCCGGGACCGAGATATTCACGTCGCTCAATCTTTCCGGAGATTTCGAGGCTGGCAAAGAGTACCATATCGTTCTTTGGCCGTACGATTTGCCGTATTTCGAGATGGAGTTTTCTGACGGGGAAGGCAACTACACCACTCTTCGCTCCACCAAGAAAATATCCCTGCACCAATCTGAGATTGTTGATTTAGGGACGATAGACCTTGGGGACACATGGCGCTATTCCGGTGATATCTCCATGGATCCGGTCAAGTATCTTTCGGCCACGGAAGGGTCCAAGCCGGTCACCATAGCGGTGCTGCCTGACGGGTTCAAGAAGTCTGAGATTCCCTTGTTCGAGAGTCTCGCCAAGGAGGCGCTGGACTATATTTTCGACACGGAGCCGTACAAGACGTATAAGAACCGGTTCAACGCCTGGATCCTGAAGGTGGCCTCGAACGAGTCCGGCGGCGGGGTGACAAACGGTAGCGGCACAATAGTCACCCCGGTGGACAACTATTTCGGCTCCAGATGGGGGTCGCCCAATTACACTGACTTCGTGTCCGATTATACCAAGATAATCAATTTCACCGGGAGTAATTGCCCGGATGTCATCAATGGTATACACACCAGTAAAGAGGTGACCTCGTTGGTGATTGTCAACGATACCCGGTACGGAGGAAAGGCGAAGATGTACCAGGATGGCTCGGGCTGTGCCGTATCCCCGTGGATCCGCGGAGGCGGGTTGCTCTGGTGGAGTCTCGGGTCAGTTCTCCCTAATAACAATACCGCCTCTTCGGGCTACCACACCATCACCGCCGACGAGTACGCCCAGTACAAGAAATTCCCCGGAGACTGGCGCTCAGTGGCTCTACATGAGTTCAGTCACGCCTTCGGGCGGCTCACGGATGAGTATTGGAATTACACTTCAGCCCCGAAGACGGCGAAAATCACTGAACTCACCACTTGGCAGAATTATGCGGTGCCTCACGGGCTTAACGTCTCGACCTCTTACACCAAGACCCCTTGGGATGAGCTGCTGAACAGGAGGGATGAGCTAATCCAGCGGGATGCGAGATATTCCAGGATCGGCAAATTCCAGGGCGGGCAGTACTACCTGTTCAAGTTCTGGCGCAGCGAGATGGTGAGTTGCATGTTGGATCACAGGCAGTATTTCAACGCCTGGAGCAGGTACCTTATCGCCAAGAGGATAATGACACTCTCAGGCGACGGCGGGGAGTTCAACTTCAACTACTGGATGTTGCATGATGACCCTACCGACCCGCTCAGGGATAACCTCGGCACAAGAAGCGGTGACCTTGACCGGAGCGACAGGTATCAATACATCTATCCGGCCGAGCCTGAGTACTTCTTCCCGCCCGACGCTCCGGCTGAGGTGGGCGATGACACACCCGGCTACCAATACGTCAAGGTGGATTAACGGCTTGATAATTGACACAATAAAGATATCTCATGCATGCCAAAGGAATAACCATCACACCATCAGCACGTCTGTACTCGTACTCGCCACCTGTTATGACCATAAGGAGAACCGGTTCTCTGAGGGGAACCAGGTGGGAAGCGCCTTCTTCAATCTCACCGCTGCCCAATTTACATTCGACGAGGGTGTAACGGCCGTCTTCCAGATGTAAAACCACATCGGTTTCGAGACCATAGCGATTCCGATAGTGTGAGATTTCACCGCCTATTTGAGCCGAATAGACCTTGAGGTCACGCGCGCATATAGTCTCGAAAAAGAGACTTGCGTTTCGCGGACCGGGAGCATGCGGATATGCGTTTCAGGCCGCTGGAATGGCGATCGGGATGCTTCCGGCCACTTTTCAACGCAAGCCTAGCCACGCCAAACCGCCCCACAGCCCACTCAGAGGCCGATTGCCATGCTTCCGGTCTGCAAAAAATCCACATGTTAAATATTGGCATACCTCTGATTTTCAGGGAGATACCATTGTTTATTCCTTTGCCGGTCAGGGGCTTGGCCGCCACCGGATTTGTGGGACGCGTGTCTTTTTTATATCTTTGCATCCCCGAATCGGCTGTAAGGGACGAGCCGGGGAAGGCTGAAGGTATATGCTTAAAGGATCCATTCTCGACACTCTGTCGGGTCTCGCGAAGATTGACCTGGAGGACATCCGCCACTTTTTCGGGGCGGACTTCCCGGGGCGTGTCCGCAAGCGCGAGTTCGTCCAGAGGCTCGGGGCCTTCATCGTGGAGAGGCCGTCGGAGTGGCTCGGGCATATGCTCGAGAGGGACCTGAGGCTCCTCCAAACTCTTGTCGAGGCCGGGCCGGAAGTCCCTGTCATCGTGGAGACTCCGGACTATCCCACCGTGCTGGAGACGGTCGGGCTTCTCGGCTATTCCGTCTCGGACGACAATGTGAAGGAGGTCTGGATCCCTAAGGAGGTCTATGACATCGTCTCGCCCCACATAGCCGCCGCCATCGAAAGGGGAGAGGAGGACGGGTCCTTTGAGATGGAGAGGGCGGCTTTCGGCTATCTCAGCCTTTACGGGGTCCTTACAGTGGACGAGTTCTACGAGATGACGCTAGACTACAACATGTGGGCGGGCCGATGGAGCATGGAGGATTTCACGCGCCGGCTGGCCTCGAGCCCCGTGTTCAAGCTATGCCGGATCGACATCGAGGGTGAGCCTTGCGTCGCCGCTCCGGGAATATACGATCCTTCCAAGATTGTCGAGGGGCGCAAGGAATATAAAGACATCGATGGGTTCCGCCGGTTCACCCCCGAGGAGGCCATCGAGGCCGGCTCAGGGGCCCCGGAGTTCGTGTTCGGGCTAGGGTCCGAAGAGGGCAAGCGGCTTGTGGAGACGCTGTTAGCCCTGGGATATTCGGGAAGGGACCTGGTCCTGGAGGAACACGACATCTGGATGAACTCCCAGATGGTATGGGGCGACGACGCGACTGAGGAGATATTCGGCAGCGTGTCCGACAAGCAGGACGAGATCGACTCTTTCGACGAGTACAACGCCTGCATGGAGGTTGTGGCCGCCTACGCCAACAGCCTTCCCAAATGGCTTCTCAAGGGATATTCACCCAACGAGGTCAACCGCCTGAAAGTCGTCCTCCAGACCGAGGAGGACACGGCGCTGGACATGATCCTGAAGAATCCCTACATGGGCATGTTCGTGCGTTCGGCGTCCGCAGACGAGCCCTGCCCGTGCGGCAGCGGCCTATCTTACCGCCTGTGCCACGGGCGCAATCCCAATTAAATTATTCTGAGGATTTCCCGAGCATCTCGGGACGGAGGAGCCTCGTGCGCTCCAGGGCCTGCTCGTCCTGCCACTCGCGGATGAGTTTGGGGTTGCCGCTAAGCAGCACCTCCGGCACTTTCCATCCTTTATAATCCGCCGGGCGGGTGTAGACGGGAGGGGAGAGGAGGCCGTCCTGGAAACTGTCGCTGAGGGCTGAAGTCTCGTCCGTCAGGGCCCCGGGAATCAGCCGGACGATCGAGTCGGCCAGCAGGGCGGCGGGTATCTCCCCGCCGCTGACCACATAGTCCCCGACGGAGATCTCGCGGGTGACGAGATGCTCCCGGATCCGGTGGTCGATCCCCTTGTAGTGACCGCACAGCAGAATCAGGTTCTCCTTGAGAGACAGCTCGTTGGAGATGGACTGTGTCAGCCTCTCGCCGTCGGGGGAGAGGTAGATGACCTCGTCGTACTCACGCTCGTCGCGAAGCTCACCGATCATCCTGTCCACCGGCTCCACCATCATGACCATGCCGGCGTCGCCGCCGTAGCAATAGTCATCGACGTTGGCCCTCGGACCTATCCCGTATTTCCTGAGATTGTGGACATGGATCTCGACAAGGCCTTTCTTGATGGCCCTGCCCACAATGGAGTGTCCCAGGGGGCTTTCGAGAAGTTCGGGGACGACAGTG
Organism: uncultured Bacteroidia bacterium; assembly: GCA_902797035.1. Taxonomy (GTDB): domain Bacteria; phylum Bacteroidota; class Bacteroidia; order Bacteroidales; family UBA932; genus Cryptobacteroides. The sequence goes on from CADBRH010000092.1 coordinate 6,316, forward strand.
AGGATGTCGATTCGCATATGCTCAAAAGTTTCCTTTCGCGAAAATAAGTTTTTTAATTGTTTTTTTTGTCTATATTTGTAAAATGCTGACTATGGCATAAAAGTGAAACTCTAATATTTCAGAACTATGAGTGAAGATTTTGTTCCTGAGGTGAACAATGCCCCAGATGTAGAGAAGACTCCGGAGATCGTTGAGGAGAACGTGGTTGAGACGGTTCAGGAAGCCGTCCAGGAGGCCGTAGAGGAGACCGTAGAGGCTGTTGAGGAGAAGGTGGAGGAGGTTAAACCCGTGGATCTCGGGGCGATGTCGCTGGCCGAGCTGTCCGACTTGTTCGACAAGCTCTCCCAGGACGATGACAGGATGAGAAGGTACAAGGAGGCCGAGGCGATCAAGTCGGCCTTCTACAAGAGGCTCTCCAAGGAGAAGGCCGAGGCCGGCTTCGGCTCCAAGGTGGATGAGCCGTCCTCGCGCGAGGATGTTATAGAGGAGGTGGCCCCGGCTCCGCAGGCCGAGGTCAGGGACAATCCCTTCGAGGCCATCGAGACGGCCTTCAAGGGCGTGTACGCCAATTATAAGAGGGAGCGCGCGGAGTACAACCGCGAGCAGGACGCCAAGAGGGAGGATAACTTCGTGGCGAAACAGGCTGTCATAGAGGACCTTAAGGCCCTTGTTGAGAGCCAGGGCGACGTGAGCTCGTCGTTCCCCGCTTTCCGCGAGCTGCAGAATCGCTGGAAAGAGATAGGCCCAGTTCCCGCCACCAAATTCCGCGACCTGAACGACACCTACCAGTTCTATGTGGAGAGGTTCTACGACATGGTCAAGATCAACAGGGACCTGCGCGACCTTGATTTCAAGAAGAACCTCGAGGCGAAGATAGAGTTCTGCGAGGCCGCCGAGAAGCTGGCCGAGAGCGAGAATGTCGTGGACGCCTTCCGTGAGCTCCAGAAGCTCCACGAGCAGTGGAAGGAGTACGGTCCCGTGGCCAAGGAGTTCAGGGACTCGATCTGGGACCGCTTCAAGGCCGCCACGGCTGTGATCAACAAGAAATACCAGGCTCATTTCGAGGGGCAGAAAGAGAAGCGTCAGGAGAATCTCGAGGAGAAGACCAAACTTTGCGAGCAGGTTGAGGCCATCGCGGAGAAAGAGGTCAAGTCCTCCGGCGAGTGGAACTCCCTGTCCTCCGAGATCGAGGAGATCCAGAAGAAGTGGAGGACCATCGGTTTCGCCACCAAGAAGGAGAACCAGAAGATCTACGACCGCTTCCGCGCGGCCTGCGACAAGTTCTTCGCCCGCAAGAGGGAATATTACTCCCAGTTCAAGGACTCGATGAACGAGAATATGGAGAAGAAGCTCTCCATCATCGAGAGAGCCGAGGCCCTGAAGGACAGCAAGGAGTGGAAGAAGACCACGGAGGCCATCATCGCCCTCCAGAAGGAGTGGAAGGAGATCGGCGCCGTGCCTCGCAAGAAGTCCGAGCAGCTCTGGAAGCGTTTCCGGGCGGCCTGCGACGAGTTCTTCGCCGAGAGGGACAAGAACGCCAAGCCCGAGAACGACTACTACGGCAACCTCAAGGCCAAGAAAGCCCTGATCGACGAGATCACCGCCTACGAGCCTAAGGGCGCCGAGGCCGACGAGACCGCCGCCGCGGAGTTCTCCGAGAGGTGGAGGGCGATCGGGTTCGTGCCTTACAGGGAGAAAGAGGCTGTCCAGAAGGCGTACAACGACGCTTTCGAGGCGAAGTTCCCCGATTTCGCGCCTAGAGCCGCCCGTGGGGCCGGACGCGGCGCCGCCGTCTCCAGGAAGCCGGTCAGCGAGAAGGACCGTCTCGTCCAGGAATACAACAAGCTTCAGCAGGACATCGTCACTTACGAGAACAACATAGGATTCTTCTCCGCTTCCAAGAACTCCGAGCCGCTCATCCAGCAGATGCGTGAGCGTATCGAGGCCGCCAAGCGCGAGCTGAAGGATCTTGAGGCCAGGATCCTCAAGTCTGATGTCGAGGAAGAGAAGTAAGGGAAGATGGACAAGAATTCGATCATCGGTTTAGTTCTGATGGGGGTTCTCATCTTCGGCTTTACCTTCTACCAGAACAAACAGCTTAAGAAGCAGGCGGCCTACCAGGCCCAGCTTGACTCGATAGCCGCCGTGGAGCGCTTCAGGGCGGATTCCATCGCGGCCGCCGACGCGGCCCGCGACACCGTCGCGGCTGTCCCTGAGATCATGGCTCCGACCTCCGGAATCGCCGAGGCTGCCCCTATCTACAAGGATTCCCTTCTCGAGGCCTCCCGCAAGGGCGAGGGCTCGATAGTGACCCTGTCCAACGACAAGTTCGAGGTCGCTTTCGCCACCAAGGGGGCCCAGCCGTATTCCGCGAGGATCAAGGACTACAAGACCTACGGCGGGGAGGACCTCTACCTTTTCAAGCCTGGTTCCAGCCATTTCGGTGCTCAGGTGTACGCAGGCGAGATGGTCAACACCTCTGACTTCGTGTTCGATGTCGCCGAGCTGACTGACACGTCTGTCGTCATGCGCCTTCCTTTCGCGGGCGGTGGCTTCATCGAGCAGAGATACTCAATCAGGGAAGGGGAGTACATGGTCGATAACTCCTTGTCTTTCATAGGGATGGAGAATGTCATACCGAAGAACGTGTTCTCGGTGGACATCGACTATTCCATGACTATACCCCGCATGGAGAAGGGCTACAAGAACGAGTCACAGTACTCCAAGCTGGACTATTACTTCACCGGCGAGAAGAAGCCCGCCGACATCGGCAGGTCCCGCTCCGCCAGCAAGAGGGTGGACAACAGGGTCGCCTGGTTCGCTTTCCAGCAGCAGTTCTTCTCCGGGATATTCAGGGCCAAAAAGGAATATTCATCGGCCGAGTTCGACATCAATTTCCTGCCCGAGGACGATCCCGAGCGTAATCTCATGAGCTGCCAGGCCCGAGTGAGGGTAGACTTCCAGCCCGGGCAGAGCGAGACGGTCATTCCTTTCGAGTACTATTTCGGCCCCAACCACTACAAGACTCTCAAGTCGTACGGTCAGAAGTACGAGAGGATCATCCCTCTGGGCGGAAGCGTCGTCGGCCTGTTCACTAAATATGTGATCATCCCGCTGTTCGACCTCCTGCACAGGTTCATCTCCAATTTCGGTATAATCATCCTGCTGATGACCATCTTCATCAAGATAGTCGTCCTTCCGTTCGCTTACAAGTCCTATTCGTCCTCCGCCAAGATGCAGGCCATCAAGCCGGAGATCGACAAGCTGAGCGCGAAGTATCCCAAGCAGGAGGACGCCATGAAGAAGCAGCAGGCCCAGATGGACCTCTACAAGAGGGCGGGGATCAGCCCTATGGGCGGCTGCCTGCCGATGCTTCTCCAGTTCCCGATCCTGTGGGCGATGTTCCGCTTCTTCCCGGCCTCGATCGAGCTGCGCCAGCAG
>CADBRH010000093.1 GCA_902797035.1 uncultured Bacteroidia bacterium
TCCCGGCGTAACGGCTGTCGTTGACAAGGATGATAATCGGCACCTCGTCGATGTTGTGGATCCCCGCGGTGATGTCCGGGCAGTTCGCTGTCACGAAATCGAAAACCTTGTTGTCGTCCGCCCTCATGTCGCCGTATGATTCGGCACCCCACTTAGTCCCGAAATAATTGTTCACTGGTGTGACCACATTGCCGTTCCCGTCGGTGATCCCGGCACCGGACTGGTTGGACGCCACTTTCAGGATCCAGGCGTTGAACCGGTTCTTGTATGTCTTGTATGGCTCGGTGTCGAACAGTAAATCAAGAGCCATCTTCGCCAGGCTCTCGTACATCGGCAGCTCCCAGAGCGTGAACCCGTCCGGGACCACCGCCACGCTGACAGGCTTCGTGCCCTCGGTCGCAGACATGTATTTGACCGGGGCGGTCGGGATGTCGCCCGCTCCCCTGAAACTGTCACCGAGCCCTATCGTCCCGATGTCGGTAACCACAGAGCGCTCAAGGGTTAACTCCTTACTAGTCCTGAGGATGGTGTAGCCTGCCCCGCCGTTGGAGAAGATCATCTCGAAACCCTTGACCTCTTTGGGCCATAGCGCGATATGGTACTCCTTGCCGGGCTCGAAGTCGCCGGTGAGGGTTATTGACGTTGAGAACTCGTCCCCGCTCATATAACCCGCGTGGAAATCCGGGTACCCCCCTGCGTCATAGATGATAGCGTCCCCTGCGATCAGGGCCGTTGTCTTAAGTGTCACCTCCTTGACCTCGGAGGCTATGTCCCCGGACAGGCTGAAACGAAGCAGGGCGGGGAGATTTGTGAAATTGATGCTCATCCCGTCCTCGAAGGAATCGGAACGGGCGAACGCCAAATTGCTTCCGGCCATCACCCCGTCGGGAACGGCTGTCTGCGCCGCCGGCACCTCAAGACCGAATATCCTCTTCCCGGTCAGATAGTTCGTCTCCCTGAACTTCTTGTAGCAGGGGGTGAAGAATATGTAGTCCGTTCCGCCGAGGATGTCGTCCTCGGTGGAGAACTCTGCCGTGGATGTTCCTCCATCCTCTGTCACGAGATCCCCGTAGTAGAAGACGCCGTCCTTGAGAAACTGGACACGGATGACATCCCCCGCCTCCCAGATTACGGAGGCACCCTCGGGATCAGTCTCTATCACCGCCCGTGAGTCGGGGCTACCGGCCACGCAGGTTGCCCTGAGTCTGATGGTTGAGGCCCCCTTGGGGGCTCTGATTTCCCCATAGGGTCTGACTGAAGCGTCGCCACGCCCTTGGGTGTGGCGGGAATAGTCCGTATTGAACGGCAAGAGCCCTTCGGCCTCCGAGCATCCGGAGGCCAGAAGGGCCGTCGCCGACAGTATCGACAGGGTCAGCCTCATGGCTGCCCGATAGGTGTCGCTCATGTCATATTATTTAGAATCCAGAGTCTACCCTCATAACTGTGTATCGCCCTAGAGATGAGGATGCCGAGGGGGCTCCTGAGCCGCCACCTTGGCTCGACTCATACTGCTCCTTGGTCGGATAGTCAGCGGGATTCGGACCTACAGAGTCATCGATGGGGAGGAGGGCGGTTGGGGTGCATTGCGCGACATATCTCGAGAAAATAGAACCCGGTAATAGAGTTATTACATTGCTGGTATAGGTGTCTTCTAAATCATCATTCGTAAATAACGTGTTAGCTAATAATCTTAAAGGAACCCGTGAAGGATTAACATACTGTCCTCTCCCCCCATTTCCCCTTACTCCGGTTTTAGGTAGAGTGAAATAGGTGGTATGACTCTTGTCAGTGTAAATCGAGACATTATAATCATCCTCGCCGGCCCATCCGTCACCAATCCAAGCTCCGATGGGCTTATCAGCAGTTAGTAACGCAGTCTCATAGTCTTCGTCAGACCAAAAATCCTCTCTATTGACAGCACTTTCTAAATAATTATCCATTTCTGAATGTTCTCCCTGTCCTGTCGTTAAGAATCCAAGGCGCCTGGGGGGGACGACATATCCGGCCGGACAAGGGTCATATATAGTCTTCTCGCCCAGCAAAAAATCATAATGATCCTTAAAATAGTTTATCCTCCAATTTTCCAAACCAGCATCAGTGGTAATATGTAAAATATTTATAGTGGAAGGCCATTTTGCACTGCTGTTCCATAAATTGGTAGGGTAACCGAAAAACCACTCTCTCACGTGACCAATGGATCCTGAAGTAAAATTATAAATAATGGAGGGATTCTTGATTGTTTCGTCGAGAGTCATCTTGGACGTTGTCACATTTCTTGTGCCGTCGGGATTAAGAACCGTGCGGACCTTCCCGTACCACTCGGGATCGACATCATCCGAGAGAAGCCCTGTCCCAGGCCAGAAAGCGTCCTTGCGCAGCGCCTGGAAATAAGGCTGACTCCGGTAGAGTTCGAGCACATTCTGCCCATCAAGTTGGACCACGGTCATGACGGTTGTCAAGTCACTCTCAGCCTGCTTCAGCTTGACATAGACTGTGTTCTCAGGATAGTCCCTCGTCACGGTCGTGCCATAGGTGACGAACCCGAGAAGTCGTTTCATTAGCTTGTAGGGATGAGTGTTCTCGAAATGCTTAACGTAAGGACGTCCGTAACTAGCGTCCGTCTCCCAAGTAATGCCGACCTGTACATCCTTGTTTGCCGAATCCTCATAACCCGGATAATTCTTCGGGACATAGTCCGTCACCCAGACATGGTAGCTCCACATGATGTCGCCTGCGGCGTCCTTGACCGCTATCACAGCGTTGCCCTGGCGGGGCTCGTTTCTGACGTTACCGGCGGCGTCCTTGTAGATATACTGTCCCTCACGGACTGTAGGCACA
>CADBRH010000094.1 GCA_902797035.1 uncultured Bacteroidia bacterium
CAGGAACGAGCCCCGTCAGGGCAACGCTGTGATAGCGGTCAAGGACGCCGCAGGCGACATCATGTGGAGCTACCATATCTGGGTGACGGATTATATCCCAAAGAATTATCCCGGGTATGAGAACTCAACTGAGCAAGGTGTCAACGTAACGTCTTACATCACCTCATACTTTTATCATAAAGATAATCTTATAATTCCTAGTTCTTATATTCCTATATCGTTGCCATACCGTCATTCAACAAGACTATTGGGTTATACTGTTTATGGTGCCAAAGTGGAAAGTAAATACGATGAGCAGAAAGTCTATGTCAAGCTGAAACAGCATGATAGTGGGATGGAGACAGTTATGACTGTAGTACAAGGCTCCGGTCAAGATGTAAATCAATTGGATAGGTGTTCTCCAACATTTCAAGGAAGTAGGAAAGACGCGTTTTGGCCAGGAAGCGCAATGAGAGACATCTCAATTGATCCAACTTGGTATGGAAAACATCCGAGATTAAATACAATCTCATCCACGCAGAGTGTTTCTTACTCCATTAAGAATCCGGGAACATTTATAAGCACTATTTCTGGAGAAGGAATACTTGATTTAGCCTCAAACTATTGGAACGCTATAGATATTGAAGGATCCGGAGGAGGTTGGGTGTCAGGTGATTTTAACGATAATAGAGTAACATTTACTAATCTGCATATCATATATACTCAAAAAACAATCTATGATCCATGTCCTGCAGGATATTTGATGCCGCCTTATTGTGAATGTTACGCATATTTCTACTCAATCGTAGATGAGAGAAGCTATTCCTCAACTAACAACAATCATCAAGGTGTTTTGACAAGATTTGGAGCGGACTTCGAACATGTTATGGGAAGCGATGGAAACGGTGTTTCTTTTTACCTTGACAGCACAAAAAATCATTATTTCCATTATATGTTTGGGCATTATAGAGATAGATCTGGTAATCTTGTTTATCGTACATGTTATAGGTTACCTTTATCCCTCTCTAATGGTGGTTTAAATAGAACTATCACTTCTTATGCGCTATTAGATAATGATTCTACTCCGAGAAATAGAGCATCAGGAGGAGTTGCATTGATGGTATTACCTTTCGAAGAATCTATTCAACCCGATTTGGATTGGTTCCGAAGTAGGCCCTCAACACTCCCTTACCCTGCCGAATGGGGAGACCCAGTGAGTTCGTCAGGGACGAACTCATCCAGTGTTAAACGGTATTCACTGATTATTCAAAACCCTTCCCTAGAATAATTTTTAAAAGATTATCATGCCAGCCTCTTCCCATTGGGTGACCTTTGTGTTTTACCTAACGGTACTGTCAGCGATAGCCCTTCTGGTCTCCGGATGCTCGGAGGTCGAGGGGTTCTCGCCGTTTGATAAGGAATCAACACGCGTCTCGACTGGAAGATCCGACCCGGCAGCGGGGAGACTCGACGGGGTGATCCGGGCCCCGAAAGGCGCCTCGACTGTCAGACTCCATGCGACATGTGTGGCTGGGATACCCGAGACCCGAATGGTGATCGAGCCTGACGACAATGGCGCGGCCGTGCTATGGGAAGAGGGTGACTCGATCATGGTGCAGTTCCTCCGGGACGGGGTGTTCTATTATTCCGTGATGAGAACAGAGGAGGGAGGTTCCTCCCAAGCCGAGTTCGCCACCGATGACGAGATCCTCGGAGGCACGGACTACATCTTCTTCGCCCCGGGCTATACCAGGAAAAGCGAGCATAGCAACTTATCTGGAGAGCGCATTTTCGGGCTCGAGATTCCTGGATCACAGACCGCCGTGGCCGACGGGGTGATGGCCGGAAGCAATCTCGCTTTCGCGCGTTCCGACTTCTTCGAGGACGGGATGTCCCTGTCTTTCACAAACTTGCCGGCACTGTTGAGGTTCCGGCTCGCCGGAAGCGTGGCTGGCTCAGTGAAGAAAGTGACACTAAGGAGCATCGTCCCCATATCCGGCATGCGGGTTATCTATGACAAGAACGGCTCTCCGTCGTACTATCCCAGCAAATTCAGTAATACCGAGGCTCACGCGTCGGTCTCACTCACTGGAGATTTTGAGGCGGGTGAGATGTACCATCTTGTTATCTGGCCGGGACAGTCGAGCTACCTCGAGATGGAGTTCTCCGATGCTGAGGATAACTTCACCATCCTTCGCTCATCCAAGGAGATAACATTCAATCAATCGGAGGTTGTTGACTTCGGGACAATCGACCTCGGGAACTCCTGGCTCGGGACAGGAGATATCTCTCTGGACCCCATCAAGTATGCCAGCGCGACGGAGGGGACAAAGCCTGTCAGTTTCGCGGTCGTCCCGGACGGGTTCACGCTGGCGGAGTTACCGTTGTATGAGAGCCTCGCGAAGTCCGCCTTAGATTTGCTGTTCGACACAGAGCCATACAAGACGTACAAGAACCGGTTCAACGCCTGGATCCTGAAAGTGGCGTCCAACGAGTCCGGCGCCTCTGTCACGGACGGCAACGGCAACGTGGTCACCCCGGTGGACAACTATTTCGGGACCAAATGGGGTGCGGACTCGTACAACGACATGCGGGCGGATGACAACAAGGTCTTCAACTTCGTGCAGTCGAACTGCCCGGACATCACCGCGGGGATCCACAACATCGACGAGGTGCCGATTATCATCCTTGTCAACGACAGCCGTTACGCCGGGA
>CADBRH010000095.1 GCA_902797035.1 uncultured Bacteroidia bacterium
GGAGGAGCAGGAGGCGATGCAGAAAGAGATCCAGAAGCAGGTCAAGGAGACCTACGCCAGGATGAACGACAACAAGAAGAACAACTTTGGAGCCAAGGACAGGAAGGAGAAGAGGGAGCAGGCGGCCGCGAGGACGCAGGAGGAGATGGCTCAGGTGATGGCCGAGAAGACTGTCTTGAAAGTCACCGAGTTCGTGACCGTGAACGATCTGGCCACCCTGATGAACAACACTCCGGTCAACGAGGTCATAAAGGCCTGCATGGAGCTTGGCCTGATGGTCTCCATCAACCAGAGGCTCGACGCCGAGGCTTTGGTGCTGGTCGCCGAGCAGTTCGGCTATAAGGTCGAGTTCGTCACCGCCGAGCTTTCAGAGGAGATCGACTCCATGGAGGACAAGGAGGAGAGCGAGGAGGATATCGTGGCCAGGCCGCCCGTGATTACCGTCATGGGCCACGTCGACCATGGTAAGACATCTCTGCTTGACTATATCCGCAAGTCAAACGTCATCGCCGGTGAGGCTGGCGGTATCACGCAGCACATCGGCGCCTACAACGTTAAACTGCCGGACGGAAGGAGGATAACCTTCCTCGACACCCCGGGTCACGAGGCTTTCACCGCCATGCGAGCCAGGGGAGCGCAGTTGACCGATCTGGCTATCATAATCATCGCCGCTGACGACGCCGTGATGCCCCAGACAATTGAGGCTATCAATCACGCCCAGGCCGCCGGCGTGCCTATGGTCTTTGCTATCAATAAGATAGATAAGCCAGGAGCCATGCCGGAGAAGATATATCAACAGCTCTCCCAGATGAACATTCTCACAGAGGCGTGGGGTGGCAAGTACCAGAGTCAGGAGATCTCGGCGAAGAAGGGTCTCAATGTGGACAAGCTTCTTGAGAAGGTCCTTCTCGAGACCGATCTACTTGAGCTAAAGGCCAATCCCAAGAAGAAGGGAGTCGGCGCTGTCATCGAGTCCTCTCTTGACAAGGGTAGGGGTTACCTGGCCACCGTTCTTGTCCAGAACGGCACTTTGAAGACCGGAGACATGGTGCTCAGCGGCTGTTATTACGGTCGAGTCAAGGCCATGTTCAACGAGCGCGGCCAGAAGGTCAAGGAGGCCGGTCCCTCCACTCCCGTCAGCGTCTTGGGTCTCAACGGCGCCCCGAGCGCCGGAGACAAGTTCAATGTCATGTCCGACGAGAAAGAGGCCAAGGCCATAGCCAACAAGAGGGAGCAGTTGATACGTATCCAGGGCATCAAGACCCAGAAGCACATGACTCTCGAGGAGATCGGAAGGCGTATCGCCATCGGTAACTTCAAAGAGCTCAACGTTATCGTCAAGGGTGACGTGGACGGCTCCGTTGAGGCCCTCTCGGACTCTCTGATCAAGCTCTCCACCGAGCAGGTCAGGGTCAACGTGATCCACAAGGCCGTGGGAGCCATCTCCGAGTCCGACGTGATCCTCGCCGAGGCCTCCGACGCCGTCATCATCGGCTTCCAGGTCCGTCCTTCCACGGACGCCCGGAAAGTCGCTGACGACCAGGGTATCGAGATCCGCCTGTATTCCGTCATCTACGACGCCATCAACGATGTCAAGGACGGTATCGAGGGACTTCTCGAGCCTATCAAGAAAGAGGAGGTCACCGGCACGGCTGAGGTCAAGCAAACCTTCAAGATCTCCAAGGTCGGCACCATCGCCGGCTGTCTCGTCCGGGACGGCAAGATAGCGAAGACTTCCCAGTGCCGCCTTATCCGCGACGGTATCGTGGTTTACACCGGCGACATCGCCTCGCTCAAGAGGAACAAGGACGATGTCAAGGATGTCTCCGCCGGCATGGAGTGCGGTATCGGCATAGAGAAGTTCAATGACATCAAGGTCGGGGACTACATCGAGGCCTTCGTGATTACCGAGATCAAACAAACCCTCGACTAGGGTCTCTCCCCTTGGAAACGATAAAGGCTGACCTTCGGGCCAGCCTTTATCGTTTCGTATGTCAAGGTGTCAGAACCTCCAGCCAAGAGTGGCGGTGATGTCGAACCTTTCCCTCCTGTTGAGGATCAACGGTGACGCGAAGTCATCGAGATAATCGGCGTACGGTGAGATGTACTCGTCAGAGAAGGTTGTGTACCTGGCGGCCAGGTCGGCGAAGAATGATCCCTTGGAGGAATATCCCACGCCCACCGAGAAGGCGTTGATCCTGTCGTTGAGGGTGTAGGAACCTGTATATTCAGGGACAGTCGTGAAGTTGTAACCGGCGCGGATGGCGAACTCGGGGATAGGCTTGACCTCGGCTCCCACCCTCAGATTGTGGGAGATCCCCATCTTGTTCGCGATCTCGCGGTTGACATCGTCGAAGACATCGCTCCAGCCTCTGTCGCGGTTCTTGAACTTCATCGCCCTGTAGTCAGTCACCTCGTAGTCGGCGCTCAGCATCGCCATCCCCATGAAAGTGTAGGCTATACCGGCGTTGGCCCTGTAGGGGGTGGTCAGCCTGTAGGAGTAGTTCCCCTCGGGAGAGGTGGCACTTCCGTCGTAAGACGGGTTCTGATAGTGGACGTCAACCGAGTTGCGCCAGATCTCGTCGATGAACAAGGTGGTGGGGGTCTGTATGGCGGCTCCCAGACGCAGTCCCTGGACGGGAATGGCTATGAATCCGATCTTCCCATATATCCCGGCCCCGTCGGCCGAATATGAGTAGCGGGAACGGTAGTCCGTGAAATATGTGGTGGCGTCCTCGTAGTCGATGCGGAAGTCCGAGGGATCGACGGCGGCCTCCTTGAAATACTCGTCGTAGTTATAGTTGAGGCTGGTCACTCCGAGATTGGCTCCGACGAAGAACTTGTTGTTGAAGTTGAAGCCAAGGTTGAAGACCGCGTCTCTCTTGCCTCCAGTGACCTTCCGGCCATATGCCTGGTCGAGCGGTCCCCCGAGGAATATATCATAGATGTAGTTGCCGTACTCGTCCATGTCAGGAGTCTGGATAAACCCTTCGGTCGCGGCGATATAGCGCCAATAGTAGTCAGGATCGTTCGCGTCGCCGTAGTTCGCGATCGAGCCGGCCTGGGCGTTGGTGATGACGTTCCAGGGAGCGTATTCGCCACGGTCATCAGGGTTGTTGTAGGGGTGCATCCAATCATCGATCGATCCGCCGCTGCCGTTGAGGTAACCGTTGAGGAAATCGATGTCGAAGCCGTCCGCCGCCACAGCCATGGAGCTCTGGTAGCTGGTCTTGTCGTTCCTTCCTCCGGTCATCATCTGGCCGGTGTAATTGTTGACGCTGTTCACAACGAAGCCGTAAGTGACCCCGACCAGCCCGCTGCTCCTTCCGGTTTTGAAGTTGAGCGTGGCGCCGACATTCGGCATGGAGAACCTGGTCAGGTTCTTTCTGACCTCGCCCGTGAAAGTGTCCGTGCCGTTCACCGGATATGGACTCCAGGAAGCGTTCATCGAGCTGATGGTCAGATTCGGGGAGATAGTGAATTGCGAGTAGTTGTACACCGCGGATCCGGCCGGATTGATCCCGATAGACCCGAGATCGCCTCCCACCGCGGTCATCGCGTTGCCCATTCCGATGGACCTCGCTGTGCCGTAGTAGTTGTTCTGGCTGTATGTCAGGGCGTCGTACATTGTCTGCGCCCCGGCCGTGATGGCGGAAAGCGTCAGGGTTATGGCTAATATAGTCTTTTTCATCTCGATAGGATTTTGATAGTTTAAATTCAAGGATATAGTCAAGGGAATATTCTTATAATCGTGAATGGTTATCTCCTTCCGCCTCCGCCGGAACTTCTGGCGCCTCCGCCGGAGCTTCCGCCGCCGCTGTATCCACCACCTGAGCTACCGCCGCTGTAGCCTCCGCCACTTGAGCTTCTGGCCGAGCTTCCGGAAGAGTATCCGCCGGAGGAGGAGCTTCTCGTGTAGCCTCCGGAGTTGGTCGAGCGGTTGGTTGAGGAAGACCTGTAGCTTCCGCTTGTGGTCCCGCTTGAGCGGCTCACACCGGAGGAAGATGAGGTCGAGGGCCTGCTATAGACAGTCGAGCCTGTGGAAGGACGGCTGGCGGACATCCTTGTCCCTGCCGATCCGGTAGAGCTGACTCCGGTACGGGTGCCTGTCGAGGATGACCTGACAGCCTGTCCGGCGTTCGGTCTCGGCGCCCTTGAGACTGAGGTCATGGATGACCTTGAGGCGCTTCCGGTCGTGGCCGATGACCTTGTGGCCGTCGTGGACCTTGTGGGAGCGGCTCCGCTTCTTGACCTGGTCATGGAGGAGCTCCTGGCTCCCGCTGACCTGCTTGCCGAGCCTATCCCGTTCCTTGTGGCCGATCCGGTGGTCGAGACCCTGGGCCTGTAAACCCTGTCTCCGCCTCCTACTCCTCCTACTCCCCATCCAGGGGCGTGTCCCCAACGATTGTAGTAATAGGGATAACCTCCGTACCCTCCACCGTAGTACCACATGCTGTAGTACCAAGGGTTATAAAACCAGGGGTCAGACCAGAAGCCGTACCAGCTGTAGTGGTAGTAGGGACGATAGTACCAAGGGTCATACCATCCATACCATCCGGCGCTGTAAGGACTGTAATACCAAGGGTCATACCACCCCCCGTAATACCAGGGGTTCATCCCCCAATAAAGGGAAGAGTAGTAAGGTCGGTGCCATGAGTACCATGAGCTGGCGTACCAAGGCTGATAGGCGGCCCAGGTGGCCCAGCTGTTGTCGTAGAGATAGACTGAAGTGGTGTTGTCGGTCTTGTTGAAATCGATCTTCGCGACTTTGTCGTTCGGGATGAACAGAGTGTCGACTTTATCACCGCTTTTCATGAATATCGGGGAATTCTTAGTCTTGGCGACAAGCAGGTCGGTCTCTTCCTGGGTGTCGGCCGTGGATGCCAATTCCAAGGTGGTAGCCTCGGATGTATAGTAGATCCCGTCCTGATACCTCTGCCCGGAGGTATCAGTGGCGTACCGCGCCGCTGAACCACATGATGTCAGTGCCAGAAGCGCCGAGAAGATAATGATAGCGCGTGTTTTCATTTTTGAATCTCCTATAATTTGACAATAAATTCGTAACTTCGTAACCGCTTTCGAGGCGGCTTTGGTTATTAATGTTTCACAATAAACAAAATTCGTACCGAATATAATATTGTACAATAATAACAATATTTGGCAAGAACAGCAAACTATTATTCTGATATGGCAAAGGAAGTGACACAGAGGTCTGAGAACTATTCTCAGTGGTATAACGACTTGGTGGTGAAAGCTGATCTGGCGGAGCAGTCGCCTGTCAGAGGGTGTATGGTGATAAAGCCTTATGGCTACGCCATTTGGGAGAAGATGCAGCGCGCCCTGGACGACATGTTCAAGGAGACCGGCGCCGTGAACGCGTATTTCCCCCTGTTTATCCCCAAATCCTTTTTCAGCCGCGAGGCCGAGCATGTGGCAGGATTCGCCAAGGAGTGCGCCGTCGTCACCCACCACAGGCTGATGAACGATCCCGGCGGCAAAGGGGTGGTCGTGGATCCCGAGGCGAGGCTTGAGGAGGAACTCATCGTCAGGCCAACTTCCGAGACCATAATCTGGAGTACATACAAAAACTGGATCAAATCCTGGAGGGATCTTCCCATCATGTGCAACCAGTGGGCCAACGTGGTCCGGTGGGAGATGCGCACGAGGCTCTTCCTCCGCACCGCCGAGTTCCTCTGGCAGGAGGGCCACACGGCCCACGCCACCGCACAGGAGGCCATCGAGGAGGCCCAGAGGATGGTTCAGGTCTACGCCAGGTTCGCCAGGGAATACATGGCCCTCCCCGTGATTGTCGGTCACAAAAGCCCCAACGAGCGTTTCGCCGGCGCGCTTGACACCTTGACGATAGAGGGTATGATGCAGGACGGGAAGGCGCTTCAGGCCGGAACTTCGCATTTCCTCGGTCAGAATTTCGCCAAGTCCTTCGACGTGCAGTACACCGACAAGGAAGGCCAGATGCAATATGTCTGGGCGACCTCCTGGGGAGTCTCCACACGACTGATGGGAGCCCTTGTCATGGCTCACGGGGACGACAACGGTCTTGTCCTGCCTCCAAAACTGGCCCCTATCCAAGTGGTTATGGTCCCGATATTCAAGAGTGATGAGGAGAGGGCCAGGATCCTCGACAAGATGGATGAGCAGAAGAAAGCCCTCGAGGCTGAGGGGCACAGCGTCAAGATTGATGACCGGGACAACCTGCGCCCTGGCTTCAAATTTGCTGAATGGGAGCTGAAGGGCGTTCCCGTCCGTCTCGCGATGGGACCCCGCGACCTGGACAGCGGCACTGTCGAGGTTCACAGGAGGGATACTCTTGAGAAGCGGACAGTCGCTCTCGATGGGCTTGACAAGAGTATCGCCTCGCTTCTGGACGACATCCAGTCCAATATCTACAAGAAAGCCTTCGATTTCAGGGCCGCCAATGTGGAGAAGTGTGACGACTGGGCGGAGTTCCAGGAGAAAATCGGCACCGGCAAGTTCCTTCTCTGTCATTGGGACGGGACTCCCGAGACCGAGCAGGCCATCAAGGATGCCACCAAGGCTACCATCAGGTGCATCCCCGTGGACAGTTTCGTTTGCGAGGAGGAGGGAAGGGACATTTTCTCCGGAAAGCCGTCCAGTCGCAGGGTGGTCTTCGCGATCTCTTATTAGACCTTGTTATTCATAATCAACATCACGTGAGACAGATTATTAACCGCGCCACGGCGCTCGTGTTGTCGCTGTCGGTCTGCGCCGGGGCTTTCGCCCAGAACGAGAACACAAAGAAGGACGCCCAGGCTGCGGCGGCGGAGGCCGCCAAGGTATTGTCCGATACTCCGGAGCCGGTTGTGACCCCTCCGAAGCCGGTATATTGGACGGACAATTTCACCACGACGTTGAATTTCGCCCAGACCAGCCTGACAAGTTGGGCGGCCGGAGGCAACAACAACTACACGCTCAGCAGCGTGAACCGAGCCAACGCCAACTGGGCGAAAGGGAAGAAATACTGGAATAACCACCTCGAGTTGGATTACGGCTTCATCTATTCCCAGGACAAGCCTATCATCCAGAACAACTCCAACAGGCTCCAACTCACCAGCACTTGGGGATACAAAAAGACGGATAAACTGAATTACACGGCGAACTTCGTTTGTAACACACAGTTGGCCAACGGGTGGAACTATCCCACGCCGGCCGCGGTGGACGGGGAGGAACCTACACCTAAGCAGTGGAGGGACGCCCGTGTTCTCAGATCCGGTTTCATGTCCCCCGCCTACACCACTCTGGGACTTGGTATCGCCTGGGTGCCGAACAAATGGCTGAAAGTGGACTTCTCCCCCTTGACCGGAAGCACCACGATCGTCAGCATCGAGAGGCTTCGGAAAAACTATGGAATGGCCAGGAAAAAGAAGTACGAGGACACAGCGGCCTTCCCTGACGAGAAAGACGAGACCGGGAAATACTTCATCACCGGCGGTTATTACAAGCCTGTCACATTCGCTTTCGGAGCCCAGTTGATCACGAATGTCAAGTTCAAGATCAACAATAACTTCGATGTCAACAGCAACTTGATCTTGTTCTCCAATTACATCAAGAATCCGCTTAACTGGAGGGTTAACTGGGACAACACTGTGATCTGGAAGATGAACAAATACTTCTCGGTCACGTTCATCAGCAACCTTATCTACGACGACAATGTCCGGATCGTGGAGGAGGATTTCCCCAACGGGCACAGGACCGTGCAATTGAAGGAGTTCCTCCAGTTCGGCTTCACATATTCCTTCACCAACAAGAAGTGATCTCGGGAGGCGATGCGGGACCGTTTCGACAGTTGTCTTGACGGGCAGCTTCCGGGAGAAGGGGCGGTCTTGCTTGCCGTGAGCGGCGGGATCGATTCCATGGTCATGGCCGACCTCTTCTTGAATTCCTCGAACAAGCGACCTATAACACTGGCTCACTGCGACTTCCACCTTAGGGGAGAGGAGAGTGACGCTGACGCGGCGTTTGTCGGGGATTGGGCCAAGTCGCGTGGAGTTCCTTTCCGGAGGGTCGATTTCGACACTCGTGAATATGCCTCCAGTCTCGGGATCAGTGTGGAGATGGCCGCCAGGGAGCTTCGTTACTCATGGTTCGCCCGCCTGTGCGAGGAGGAGGGATTCGTCGCGGTGGCGGTGGCTCATAACGCCAACGACAACGCCGAGACGATTATACTGAACCTTCTGCGAGGGACCGGTCTCAAGGGTGTTTGCGGCATGAGGTCTGTATCTCCGCTTCCAGGAGCCACCAATGCGCTGATACTCCGCCCTTTGCTGGATTTCACGAGGGACGAGATCAGGGAATATGCCCTTGGGAGAGGCTTGTCCTGGCGGGAGGACAGCTCGAATACCGACTCCGCTTATAAACGCAATCTGATCCGAAACGAGATCTTCCCCCTTTTCGGGAAGATCAACCCCTCCTTTCTCGAGACCCTGAACGCCGACGCGCGGCGTTTCTCCCAAGTCCAGGCTATCGCCGACGACTATCTTGACAGTGTCATCGGTGACGCCGCCGGAACCGGTATACCCCGGGACGAGCATTTACCCGGACAGGGCGCGAAGCGTCGCGAGTCCCGGGGTATGCCGGTTCCGGCGGCAGACCGTTTATACGGGCTGGACGCAAAGCGTCGCGAGTCCCCGGGGAACCCGATTCCCGAAGGCGGGCTGTCGATAAGCGTCGATTGGTTGACGGGTACGCCTCATTGGGAATATGTTCTTTTCCGGTTGTTGGAGCCTTTCGGGTTCAACGAGGCGGTGACGCGTGACTTGACGGCTCTGATTAAGGATGGCTCGACTTTCAGCGGCCGGAAGTTCCGTGGCAATGGTTTTGTCGCGCTGACATCAAGGGACTCTATCGTCATCTCTCCCCTGCTTGGACAGGACTCTGGCCAGGAAGAAAAATCACCGGGTATCGTGATCCAAGGTCCCGGTGAATATTCATTGTACGGAATCAGCTTTGTGGTGGAGAGCGTTGAGGTGGACGACCCCCGTCAGCCTGAAGGTATCACCGCGGCTAACCTTGATTACCCGTTCACGGTCCGTCGCTGGAGGGCCGGGGACTGGATGCGGCCCCTTGGCATGAAAGGTCGCCGGAAGAAGTTGAGCGACATGTTCGGGGACCTGAAACTGACTCCCCTCCAAAAAGAGAAAGCCCTCGTCATCGCTGACGAAGGCTCCCATGTTCTCGCACTGTTGGGCCACCGGATCGACGAGTCTGTCGCCTTGCCGGGAAAGGCCGTGAGAATCAGGCTTATCTGATCTCGATCTCGAAAGGCAGTCTGGCGAACATCAGTTGCCCGTTGCCTTTCGCCCAGGTTCTCTGCCAATCCAGAAGCGATTTAGTCACACCTTCTAGAGGGGTGCCCTCAAGCATATTTTCCATAATCTCCTCGGCGTCGGGCTTTTTACCGCCGAACTGTGCCATCAGCCTTTCCATCGCGGTGAGCGGCTTCGGGTAGCCGACCACATTCCAGGAGGCAACGTCAGGATCCCCACCGAGGGAGGCGGCGTAGGCGATGGCGTCCTCGAGGGTGCCCAACTCATCGACAAGCCCTATCTTTAGGGCGTCGGCGCCTGTCCAGACACGGCCCTGGGCGATCTCCTCCACACTGTCGGAGGTCATATTCCTGCCCTCGGCCACGAGGTTCACGAAACTGGTGTAGATGTCGTCAACATATTCCTGCATCGAGCGGGTCTCGTCCTGGTCGAAAGGCCTCATGAGAGAGACCATGTCAGAGTGCTTGTGTGATTTGACGGGGACGATGTTGACATGGGCGATGTCCCTGACTGTCTTCCCGAACTCGGGGATGGCGGAGAAGCAGCCGATGGAGCCGGTCAGCGTGGCGGCGTTGGAGAAGATATGGTCGCAGCTGGCGGAGATCCAGTATCCGCCGGAGGCGGCGTACTCGCCGTAAGAGGCGACGACTGGCTTGACAGCCCTGGTGAGATCAACCTCCTCCTTTATCTTGTTGGCGGACAGCACAGTGCCGCCGGGGGAGTTGACCCTCAGGACTACCGCCTTGACGGTGGAGTCGGCGCGGACCTTAGCGATTATCGAGGCGAAACGTTCACCGTTGATATTGTCCGGATCGGCTTGCTCGACAATGTTGCCGTCGGCGTAGATGACGGCTATCTTGTTTTTGGCGGCGGTGTTGGGCTTGACCTTCGAGGTCACATATTCCTTGAACGGGATGAACTTAACATCCTTGAACTTCTCTTTTCCCGCGAGAGTGGCCATCTTATCCTTGTAGCCCTCGACGGATAGGGTCTCGTCGGCGAGATTGTGTTTCACAAGGTCCTCAGGGAAACTGATCGAAAGGTTCTCGATGAAATAGTTAAGGGAATCGACACTGATTCCTCTGGCCTCGGCGGTCTCTTTCGCTATCGTCTCCCAGATCGAATCGATCATGGCCTGGTTCTGTTCCATGTTCTCGGGGCTGGGGGCGTTCCTGATGTACATCTCGCCGGCGCTCTTGTATTTCCCGTGCCTGATCAACTGGTAGTTGACACCGAGCTTGTCGAGCAAGTCCTTCAGGAATATCATCCTGCCGCTCATGCCGAGCATGTAATTGTTCCCACCGTGGTGACTGGTCGTGTAGATCTTGTCGGACACGGAGGCGAGATAGTAGCTGCCGGATGTGAAGTTCTCACCATAGGCCACGACTGGCTTTCCGCTCTTTCGGAAGTCGCTGAGAGCCACACGGATATCGCTAATCTTCGCGAGGCTTCCAGCCATGTTGTCGGTCTTGAGGAGTATGAGTTTTATCCCCGGGTCCTCAGCCGCCTTGCGGATACCCCTGACCGCGTCTAGGATTCCCACGTTGGCTGTCATCTGTCCTCCGCCGAGATCGCTCAACGAGCTGGCCGAGAATGACGGGAGGCTCTCGGAGGTCTGCTCTGTAATCACGAGCGAGCTCATGTCCATGACCAAGGCGCCTTCCTTGGGAAGAGCGGTGGAGGAACCGGCGCTTGAGGAGGCGGAGCCGGCGAGAGCGCCTATTGTCATCAGGAAGAAGATCGCTTTGATCAGGCCCCAGACAAACAAGCCGACGATGACGGCCAAAACCCATTTGAAGAAACTGTTTTTCATTTATCTAATTGTTTTTAATAATAATCGTGTACGCCGCGAATTTAGCGATTTGGCTCGGAACATTTATTGTATAACCGTTTTTTTTAGTAAATTGCATCGATTATTAACACACTATTGACATGAGAACTAACCATTCTGTCCATGTGAACGCCATCAAGGCGATTCCGGCCATGTTTCTTGGCCTGATGTTGATATTTTCCACAGGCCCGGCAGCTTCCGCACAGATACTCAATGACATAACGAGGAGGGCGAAGAACGCCGCCGAGACTAAGATCAAGATGGGCGCCGACCGCGCTGTCCACAACGCATTGGACAAGGCGGGCAAGGCTGTCGAGAAGGGAGCCAAGAATGCGGCGGAGAAAGCCGCCGCCAAGGCGTCGGGTTCCAATGGAGCCGAGGGACGAGAGAATAACGGCGGCGAGTGGTATGTGTCCGCCTCCGGTTCCAACAGGAACGACGGTAAGTCTCCCGAGACTCCTTTCAAGAATGTCCAGAAGGCTCTTGACGAGGCGAGTGACGGGGATGTGATCATGGTCGCCGAAGGTAACTACACAGGTACCCTTGACCAAGGATTCATTGATATCACCAAATATGTCTCGCTCGTGGGAGGTTATTCCCCTGACTTCTCCGAGAGGAACCCCTATGTCCACAAGACATACATCCAGACCGATCCCAGCCACGTCACCAAGAATGGCACTAAGGCCAGCATCAATATCGAGGTTTCCGGTAGCCGCGCGAAGTCTGTCGTGATCGACGGTTTCTCGGTCGACCGTGGCGAGCAGGCCTTGTACATGGCCCCGAGCGAGGATCCGGTGGCCGGATGGCCCGAGGGCTGTCTCACCGGAAGGAAACTGATGGTGGGTGAGTCTCCCACCGGTCCCAAGGTCGGAGGAGCCGCCCAGGAGCGTCAATGCGTGACCGGACACGTCGAGGGGCATCTTGTAATCCGCAATTGTGTTTTCGCCAACGCCGTGTATTATGGCATCCAGATGATGAACAAGGGTGGCAAATGGGAGATTTACAACAATGTCTTCGTCGCCAATAACTACGCCTCTTGCCAGATCGACTCCATGACCAAGGATGCCAACGAGTGCTATGTGGACTTCCACCACAATACCGTTCTTTTCAGCTGGTGCCGTGACAAGATTATGGAGGACATGGGATACGGTTACCGTTTCATGTCCCGCGTCGACTCGGATGTCCATGACAACATCTTCGGCTGCTCCAACCTGGGCGCCATCGACTTCGCTCATCATGACTCTGACAAGGCTGTTGACGCCAAGCGCAAGCTCAATGTCGTCAACAACCAGTTTTTTATGAACGTGGCTGACATGATCATACCTTCAAAGTCGTTCATGTGGCTGCACGTCAAGTGCGACGAGTTCGAGGATGTCGAGGGTCTCACCTCAGAGTCCGGGAACGTCGAGCTTACCGACGAGGATTTTGTGGCCAAGATCAACCAGCCTTATCTGAAGGGGTTCGCCAATATCGAGAAAGTCTCGTCTTCAAGTTATAATCCCAATTCGGCCGCCAACCAGGTCCGCCGCGCCTTCGGAATCAACCAGCAGGGCACCGAGACTGTCCGTGTCTCGATGTTCGCCAACAAGTATCCGTTCTTCGAGGCTTACGACCTCTTCGGCGCGCTTCCCGGCTGCGGAGCCCAGATCCAGTGATGAAACCTTCTATTCCAAAGGGAACAAGGGATTTCGGCCAACGGGAGATGGCCGAGCGGAATTATATTTTCGACACGATTAAGGGCGTTTTCAGGACGTTCGGATATTCCCAGATCGACACTCCAGCTATGGAGAACCTGTCTACCCTCCTCGGCAAGTACGGCGAGGAGGGTGACAAGCTATTGTTCAGGGTGTTGAACTCCGGGGACTGTTTCTCCAAGGTCAATTTCGACGATTTTTGCACAGGGGATGGTGTCAACAGCGCCGCTCTCTCGAAGGAAGTGTGCGAGAAGGGGCTCCGCTACGACCTGACCGTGCCGTTCGCCCGTTATGTGGTACAGCACCAGGGTGAGATATCCTTCCCGTTCAAAAGGTTCCAGATCCAGCCTGTCTGGAGGGCCGACCGTCCTCAAAAAGGCCGTTACCGGGAGTTCTACCAGTGCGACGTGGATGTCATCGGCTCCCGCTCCCAGCTTTGCGAGCTAGAACTCGTCCAAATAGTGGACAAGGTATTCTCCCTGCTGGACGTGAATGTCCTTGTGAAGATCAACAACCGCAAGGTCCTGACCGGATTCGCCGAGATTTGCGGCTTTCCGGACAAGGTGGTGGACATCACTGTCGCCATCGACAAGCTGGACAAGATAGGCCTCGAGGCCGTGGAGGAGGAAATGAGAGGGAAGGGCTTGACTGACAGTGCGATCGAGGTCATCGAGCAGATTCTGAAGCTCTCCGGGAGCACCTCTGGGAAGATCGCCTCGATGCGTTCGCTGATGAGTGGCGGATCTGCTTCAGGATTATCCTCGGAGACAGGTATGAAGGGACTCGACGAGCTTGAGGAGCTGTTTTCTCTCATCGAGGCGGCCGGTGTCTCGAGTCCTGTCGAGATCGACCTATCCCTGGCCCGCGGGCTGAATTACTACACCGGCGCCATCTTCGAGGTGAAATCCCGTGATTTCGCGATAGGAAGTATCTGCGGAGGAGGACGTTACGACAATCTCACTGGGATATTCGGCTTGCCAGACATGTCTGGCGTGGGCATCAGTTTCGGCGCCGACAGGATATATGATGTCCTCAAGGGGCTTGACAAGTTCCCGGAAGGCCTTGATTCTTCAGCGACCTTGCTTTTCGCCAATATGGGCCCGTCTGAGACCAGATATGTGATCCCGGTCGCCAAGTCGTTGAGGGACAAGGGAGTGGCCGTCGAGATATATCCGGAGTCGTCCAAGCTTAAAAAACAGTTTGATTACGCCGCCCGCAAGTCCATCCCCTTCCTTTCCATCACCGGGGAGAACGAGGTTGCCGCCTGTCAGGTTAGTGTCAAGAACCTTGTCTCGGGGGAGCAAAGGTGCTTCGGAAAAGACGACATAGAGGCGATTATGAGCTTCCTGGGAGTGGCCACGGAAAAATAATTTTGGTTTTTTAGGTTTTATTAATACCTTTGCAGTCCAAATAACACCGCGGGGTAGAGCAGTCGGTAGCTCGTCGGGCTCATAACCCGGAGGTCGGAGGTTCGAGTCCTCCCCCCGCTACTACTTAAAACGCTAGCTGATTCATAATTAATCAGTTAGCATTTTCTTTTTTGCCAATAATTCCGTATTCTCGTGGCTGATTGTACAAGGTGTGTTTTTCAGCCGTAGGCCTTGTACACGATATCGCCAATAGAGAGCGGTCCAGGCTGTTTTTGCGTTCAAGGTGTCTCATTCAGAATCACACCTTGCACATCTCATCTCAAAGATTGCCCGTCTGAGTTGTTCTGTTTGTCGAAAAACAGTATCTTTACAAGAAATAATAACCAATTGACTCAGAATCGGGGATATGAAATCTTTATCCAAATCCCGTTATACCCTTTTCCGGCAGTGCCCCAAAGCTCTCTGGCTGAGGATTTACAAACCGGATGTTGCTACAGAGGAC
>CADBRH010000096.1 GCA_902797035.1 uncultured Bacteroidia bacterium
TCAAGGACAAGACCACGGGTGTCTGGGAGGTTTTCGAGCCTTGCAAGAAGTACCGGATCAGCACTCCCGGCGCCCCTGCGGAGTGGGAGTACGAGATAACCTGCACGGACCCCTCTGCTGTGGCGTACACGGGCGTGAAGGGTGATGACTATGTCAACGGCACGGTGACCTCGAAGAGGACTAGCGGCAGCGTCGAGCAGGAGGTCGCATGGCAGGTCGAGGGCTACTACAGCGACCCCGAGTGCACCACCCCTTACGTGGATGGCGACAAGACGGAGAAGCCCTATTGGATGCCCGGATATCCCAACTCCGGCCCCGGTGCTGTCACCCCGGGCCCTGTGGACATCACCTACGCACACCACAACCCGACCGACTCTATGGAGGCGGTGACAACCGAGGCCCGGACGGAGAACCTCAAGATCGCCAATCACGCTCTGGTTGGCTCGCAGGCCTCTCCTTACAACCTGTCCAACCCCTCCACCGGAGCCGCCGGACAGATCGTCGAGAGCGCAAACAGCTACATCGTTAACGGCTGCGGCTGGTACAAGATCCCTCTTGTGATGGGTAACGGTGTGATAAACAACGCCCTCAACCCCAACGACACGACTTACAAGGGCTTTGACGGCAGCACCGTTATCGACCCCAATAAAGTCGACAAGCGAATCACCTTCAAGAACTACAAGGGCAACGACATCAATAACCCCTGGCTTAAGGAGCAGGGCGGCGGCAAGCCCACGACTGCCTGGATTATCTGGGAGGATGCGGAAGGTCTAATCGAGACAAAGAAGGATGCCAACGGTTATAATACCTATGAGCTTCCCACGGGGTGCATAGACGCTAACGGCGAATGGTTGACCTTCCATGTCCCCACAGTCCGCGAGGGCCAGTGGATCTACAAGGACAGGTGGGGCGACGAGGGCGCCCAACTCAATAACGAGCCCCGCCAGGGCAACGCCGTGATAGCTGTGAGGGACGCCTCTGGAGACGTCATGTGGAGCTACCATATCTGGATAACGGACTACGTGCCGAAGAACTATCCTGGGTACAAGAATCAGGCAGGGACTGACTACATCGATTGCATATCAGCCCGTAAACTGAGAATGCATAAGGACCTGGCAAACCCTAGATATCATATGGATATTGACCTAGAGTATAGGCATGCCCCAAGACATCTTGGCCGTACCGTGTACGGGAGAAGCGTGAAGGTAAAGTATGGGCCGGACTCGGTGTATGTCAAACTGGTCCAAACCGAAGGCCCTGGTCTATCCACGGTTATGAAGGTCACGCAGAAACTGGGTATTGTGAGTGATACCCTCGACAGGAGCCAGCCTTACTTCCAGTATGGCCGCAACACCGCTTTCTGGCCCTCCAACGGTATAAATGAGACAGAGCCGATTTGGTACGGTGTTTCGCCCACCCTTTCAACCGCTCCCTCGCCGGTCAGCATCTCTTATGCTATAATGAATCCAGGGATATTTGTGACATCAGAACAGGGAATAGTATTCAGCGGGACTCCGGTAAACCTCTTTAATAGTTACCAAAGGAAAGCCCACACGACAAGGGATGATTCCGCCCGTACTCCCATACCGGATGTTGATTTACCCGAGAACTATGTTTTAAGTGGATTTTGGCATACTTACCCATCTAAATATGTCAATGACAAGACGATATATGATCCGAATCCCGCAGGTTATTCTTTGTCAGGGATTTTTACAAAGAATATATATAGATACAACGAAATAAATGTTCGAGATAAGGAAGTTATAGGCGTATCGGTTCTGACTATTATGCTGGGAACAAACGACCAAAAGATTGGTGTTACTGCGAACGGATATACCACTTACACAACACCATCGAAAAACCAACAGTTTACGTATCCGATGACTGGTAGAAGAAATGGGGATGGCTCCTTGGAGCAGGTTACAAGTTCTTCCGCTTACATTATTGATTCTTTCTGGGATAAAAGTGGAGAATCTTTTTGTTCGCTTTATGTTGGTGGCAAAGACTTGTTTGACGCAGGTAAGTTATTTGGTTACAATTATCTAGATGGCGCTGCTCCCGTTCTTCCATTCGATGATGAGGTCCGGACCAGCAAAGATTTCGCTGAGCATCCATTCAATTATATCATCGATGAGGGCCCGAGCGGTTCCGGCTCCGCACCATCCGCTTCCTCCACTCTCGGCCGTTACACTGTGATGGCGGCGGACCCCGGATTGCGGTAAGAAACATGTGACATGGATCCATCATATCATCGGACGGCCGGCATGCCGATCCTCACAATACTATTGGCTTTGGCTCTTCTGTCCTCCGGATGCACGGAGGTCGAGGAGCCTCTGCCTTTGAGGCCGGTTGACTCGCGGTCGGTTACCGGTGGGCGTATCTCTCATTCTTATGGCGAAGTCAGGGCTCCTAAGGGGGCCAAAACTCTGACTCTCAAAGCGTCGTCCGCTCTCGGCGCCCCGGTCGAGAGTGTCCCCGGGGAGGAAGGATTCACCCGGGCGGTTATCGAGCCTGACTCCGAGGGCGCCGCCGTCCTCTGGGAGGCCGGCGACTCGATCAGGGTGCAGTTCCTCAGGGACGGCGCCCTCTACTACGCCTGGCTCTGGACCGAGGAGGGCGGCTCGTCCGAGGCAGTCTTCACCACAGACTACGACATCCTCGGGGGGACGGATTATATCTTCTTCACCCCCGGGTACGCGGAATGCTGGGAGACGAACGAGCACACCGGCGGCAGGATATTCGGGGTGGTCATCCCTCCCTCCCAGTCAGCGGTGGCCGACGGCGTGGCCTCGGGGGCCAGTCTAGCCTTCACCCGGTCGGACTCCTTCGAGGACGGGATGAGCCTCTCTTTCGCTAACTTGCCGGCGCTGCTTCGTTTCCGCCTCTCCGGCGGTGTGGTTTCGCAGGTGAGTGAGATTACCCTCCGGACGACCTCCCCGGTGGCCGGGGAGAGCGTGGTCTATGACGCCGACGGCGTCCCCTCGTACCACCCCCGTCCGAAAGTTGCGGGAGACAATTACTCGTCGGTGACGCTGTCCGGCGAGTTCGAGGCAGGGAAGGAATACCACATCGCCCTCTGGCCGCAAGAGATCGGGTACCTCGAGATGGAGTTCTCGGACGGTGAGGGGAATTTCACCACGCTCCGGTCCTCCAATGGCCTCAGCCTCGCTCGCTCTGTGGTGACCGACATCGGGACGATTGAGCTCGGGGACAGCTTCAGGGGACTCGGGGACATCTCCACGACACCGGTCAAGTACATGTCAAAGACCGAGGGCACAAAACCTGTCAGCGTCGTGGTGATCCCTGACGGCTTCACGCTCCGGGAGCTGCCGCTGTACGAGAGCCTCGCCAAGATGGCCTATGACTTCCTGTTCGACACTGAGCCGTACAAGACATACAAGAACCGTTTCAACGCCTGGATCCTGAAAGTGGCGTCCAACGAGTCGGGCGCGGGGATTACCGACGGCAACAATAACGTGATCACTCCCGTGGACAACTATTTCGGCTCCAGATGGGGGGCGGACTCCTACAGTGACATGACCGCCGACAACGACAAGATATTCAATTTTGTCCAGTCAAACTGCCCTGACATCAAGTCCAAGATTCATAATATTGATGAAGTCCCGATAATCGTTCTTGTCAACGACAGCCGGTACGGGGGAAAGGCCACTTTCTGGAACGTAGGCAGGGGACGCTGCATCATACCTTGGACCTACAAAGGTCTCAAATCATTCTGGAGGTACCCCAAAGTCATCCCGTTGAGCGATTCGGAGCCGAACGGTGAATGGCGCGACCCTACGGAGGATGATTTCGATCTTATCGGACGCAGCTCTGGCGACTGGCGGAACGCCGTGGTTCATGAGTTCGGGCATGTGTTCGGAAGGCTTACCGACGAGTATTTCGTCAAACCTCCGACGACAGCGACAAGCGCCAAGATCGAGCAAATTAACAGCCGCCACTCATGGGTTGTCCCATACGGCAGGAATGTTTCCGCCTCATATTCGGAAACTCCTTGGGACGAGTTACTTAGCAGGAAGGATGAGTTGGTTGAGAGGGATGAGAGATATTCCCGGATCGGGAAGTACCAAGGTGGGATGAACTGCACATTCGGAGTCTGGCGCAGCGAGTTCATCAGCGGCATGATGGACAACCGCCTGTATTTCGGAGCTTGGAGCCGGTACCTGATCGTTGAGAGGATAATGAAACTCTCCGGCGACGAGTCGCTCTTCAACTTCGACTACTGGCTGGCCCGTGACGTGACAGCCGACCCGCTGCGAGACGGGGACGGCGAGGGTTTAGGGACCCGATCGGCGTACCGCTCCCCGTATAGGCTTCAGGAACCATATTACCCGGAGATTTGGGAGGAGAGTATCCCCTGCGCGCCCCCGGAAGCGATCGAAGAGTGACCGGCTTATCAATACACTCGAGCGGATTAGCGCGATTAAAAATAGAGGCGTTTCCGGCTTCGAGCCCGTCGTCAAGGACTGGGACGTGGTCTTGCGCGACGTGCCGATCGAATGAGACAGAGCCTCATTCGACGATCCATCCCTCAATCGTTCTTGTCCTGGACGAGAAATTCAACCCCAGGAGGATGACTCTTTTACCTGTTCCCGAGAAACGGGTGGCATATCCTTTTTCTTTAATCTGCCTTATCGCCTCATCAGGTGACGAGTCCAGTTTGGCCTCTATGATATAAACCGTGTCTCCAAGATACATGATAGCGTCGGTTCTGCCCTCGCTGTTCATCACCTCGGTGTAAATCTGCACGTTCATGAAAGAGAAGACGACATAGAACAGCCTCTTGAAATAGGCTTCCTTCTTCTCGAATGTGTCCATGGATTCATTCCCGAATTCGGGATAAGGGATGGACGCGAAGAATCCTTTCAGGATATTCAGCGCCAGGTCTATGTCACGGTCGATCAGCGCGCGTTTGAACCGTATGGCAAGGTTCTGCGTCTCGACGGAGGTTTTCCGGGTCACGGCCGGCAGGAGGTTCTCCATAAGACCGGACCGCGTCTCGGCGTTGGGGATACCAAGAATGTAAGTGTCGGTGTCCGGGGAATATGATTTCAATGTCAGGTAACCGCTCTGGTAAAACAAGGGGATGACGCTGGTGATGGATTCTGTGGGCTGGTTGAACACGGACGCGGGGACTTCGACGCCGTCAATGTCATAGATATGCGTGTTGAACCTCTTCAAGGATTCGAACAACAGCGTGGGCGTGCCTGATGAGAACCAGTAATCCGACAGCTTCAATTTGGAGAAGACCTTGAGGACGCTGAACGGATTGAAAATGTCCAGACAGGCTGGACTGAAATGATATCCGTCGTATCTGAACTTGATTTGTTCAACGACATCCTCCTGGGGAATACCCGTTTTCTTGGCCAGCGACCTTATGCCAGAAGCGAACGACCTTCTCACCTCGTCGACCGTAAAGCCGCACAAGGCAGAGTACTCATCGTCCAGGGAAATGTCATCCAGATTGTTCAGCGTGCTGAAAAGGCTCATCTGACTGAATTTTGTGATCCCGGTCAGGAAAACGAAACGCAAGTATGGCTCCAGTTTCTTGAGCGGAGAGAAGAGTTCCTTGACTATCTTCTTGAAATCCTCAGACCTCTCATTGTCGTAGATGGTTCCCAGCATGGGAGCGTCATATTCGTCAATGAGGATGACGACTTTCTGATTATACTTCACATGGGCCCGCGTGACAAGGGAACTGAGCCTTTCCCCAGGAAGTGTCTCATCCCTTGATATTCCCAGACCATCCTCGTTCTCGGCCAGGATGTTCCCGATTTTAAGGTACAGCTGATCCTTGTCCAGCGCGTCACCCGCGGTGCTCAGATCCAGGCGGACGACGGGATAGCTAATCCAAAGCTTTTCCCTTTTGTCGATTCCAAGCCCCTTGAACAATTCCCGCTTTCCCTCAAAATACGCTTTGAGTGTGCTGATCAGCAGAGATTTCCCGAATCGTCTCGGCCTGCTCAAGAACACATAGGGTGACGACCGGTTCACCAGAGAATACATCAGGTCCGTCTTGTCTACGTACAGATATCCTTCATCGCGTATCTTCTCAAAGGTCTGTATGCCCTCCGGATACTTTCTCGGCGAGTATTTGACAGCGCGGCCTTTGCCTTCCGACAATACCTCGCCGGAATCAACCGCGTCCGCGATGATTCTCTTGAGAGTCGAGTCGCTCCCGGTGAATCCGGTTCCCAAACGGATATCTTCCCTTGAAGATAGAGGATGGCTCCAAATGTATGCTATAATAGTTTCTTTTTCCATACGGCCTTTGTTTATGACCCGAAAATAGAAAGAAAAATATATAAAACCAAGAATCGGCTCAAATTTAAGGATATCGGCTCAAATATTCGGGGTTTAAGCTCAAGCCGCATGGGTCCGTTTCCAAATCGTTACCCAATATTTTTTTGAATATCGGCCTTCCAGCGTGCTGGGAGGCCGTTTTTTGTGGTGCCAGTCGGAGGATTGGCGGAGAGAAACGTTTCCAAATCATTACCCTTTTGCGTCGGACGTTGGAAGTTATTGATACTTAATTCGTTACAGAGGTGTACATTTTAGCGCGTAAAATCAAAAATTTGATAATATAATAACGTAAAGTAA
>CADBRH010000097.1 GCA_902797035.1 uncultured Bacteroidia bacterium
CGACTGGGCTTGCGTTTGCCAAGGTTGGGCGCGAAGCGTCAAGACGCGGCTCTCACGGTGAGGAGTCGGGCGGCGACGCGACTGGGCGACCATTTACCCGGACAGGGCGCGAAGCGTCGGGAGCCCAGTCGCCCGTCGCCGCCCGAGCCACAACACCTCCGATGCGCGAGTTCCTGAAAGTAAACCGCGACCTCTTCGTGCGGTCGCTATGCCTGATGGCCGTGTACCTCTCGTTCACCGCCATCTCCGCCCGCTTCGGCGATACCCTCCTCGCCATGAGCTCCATCATGATGAAACTCATGCTGATATTCTCCTACTTCACAGACGGCTTCGCCTTCGCCGGTGAGGCACTGACCGGAAGGTTTTTCGGCCGACGCGACACGACAGCCGTCAATCAGACAGTCAAATGGACCTTTATCTGGAGTATGGGTATAGGAGCACTGTTCATCGTCATATACACGGCCGGAGGAATCCCGATGTTCCATATGATGACCACTGACAGCACAGTCGTGGAGGCCGCCAAAGAGTTCATACCATGGCTCGCTGTGATGCCGCTGATCGGCTGCCCCGCGTTCACATGGGACGGCATCTACATAGGCGCGACCGCGACCCGCGAGATGCGGGACTCGAATCTCGGATGCGTGATAGCCTTTTTCGCTGTCTGGTTCATCGGATGGGCCCTCTTCAAACCGGCAGGCGGCGGAAGAGTCCATCTGCTCTTCGCCGCCTACTACGCTCATCTGATATTCAGGTCCCTCTATCAGACCTTCAAATACAAGCCAGCCATCCTCGAGAGGATGTGACCCGCGGTTATTTGAGGGCCTTCTCGATGGTCTTGGCGATGTCCTGCCAATGGGCCTGGGTGACCTTGTCGGAAGTCTTTGCCTTCGTCGCCTTCTTCTGGATATCGTTCAACGTCGCGATGATAAGTGACTTCCCGTCAGTGTTATCCACTCCCCTTCCGGTAGCGGCCTCGATGGCGGCGCTCACGAAACGGCGCTGTAGATAACGACGGTAGCTATCGGTCGCCTTACCCTTATAAAGCTCATCGAAAACCATCCCTGTCAGGTCGGAGAGATACTCCTCGGGCTTATAGTTGGCGGGATCACGCTGGGCGAACTGCTCGAGACGGGATAACTTCTGGATATTGAACAGGTTCCCGGAACTTACGACACCGTCAATGAGGGTGTAAAGATAACTGTCGGGACGGTCGGTTAGATTGTACATGTAAGGCACGTCCACAAGCCATACCGGTTTCTGGAACAAGTTGGCGTTCAGCCACGCGAGAGCCTCTTTCTGCCGCTCCTTCGGCACAGCCTCGTAGATCGGGCCGGCCTGCTCGACGCTCTTATAGGTCACGAAGCGGCCTCCGATGTTGGCGGAGACATGGCCGAGATAGCGGTTGAACTGGCTGACAAGGGCGGAATACATACGGCTGACATTGCGGTACTGGTCACCCTCCTCTATGTTCCACTCGGGAAGCTGGCCGATGATACGCTTGAGGTTCATCACACCGTAGGTGCTGGCCTTCATCGAGTTGTCACCGAGGTCCTCTCTCTGGGCCCTCGGGTCGGAGTCTCCTCCCTCGCCGCCGAACCAAAGCCTGGGATTAGCGGCCAGCCTGTCTATTATGACCTTGTTCCAGTACAGATGATCCTCCTTGGGAGTCTTGTAGGGAGTGGCCTTGTAGCCATATTCGATGGCCCACTTGTCATAGTCGTTGATCCTGGGATAGAGACCGTCCTTCCCGATATTGTCCTCGGGCTGGGCGACATAGTTGAAGCGGGCGTAGTCCATGATGCTGATGGTGTGGCCGTTCTTCTCGACCCATTCCTTGTCGCGAAGCTTCTCGACCGGGGTCTGGGCGCTGGAGCCCATGTTGTGGCGAAGGCCGAGAGTGTGGCCGACCTCGTGAGACGAGACGAAACGGATCAGGTCGCCCATGAGCTCCTCGTCGAACTTGATCTTGCGGGCCCTCGGGTCGACGGCGCCAGCCTGGACCTGGTACCAGTCGTGGACCAGAGTCATGACGTTGTGGTACCAGCCGATGTGGCTCTCGATGATCTCACCGGAACGAGGGTCGTGGACATTGGGCCCGTAGGCGTTGGCGGTGGGTGACGCGAGGTAGCGGATCACTGAGAACCGCGCGTCCTCAAGGCTCATGTCGGGATTGTCCTCGGGCCACTCCTCTCCCCTGATGGCGTTCTTCCAGCCGGCCTGCTCGAAAGCGGCCTGCCAGTCGTTGATGCCGGCGATCAGATATGGTCTCCACTGCTTCGGGGTGGCGGGATCGATGTAATAGATAATGGGCTTGACGGGCTCGACGAGCTCTCCCCTCTTCTGCTTCTCAACATCCTCGGGACGGGCCTCAAGACGCCATCTGGTGATGAAGCGGACGTTCTCGACACCCTGCTGGTCGTCGGTGAACTTGCTGTAGCCATCGGCGAAATAACCCACACGGCCGTCGAAGAGCCTAGGTTGCATCGGGGTCTCGGGAAGGAGGACCATAGAGGTGTTGAGCACGAGAGTGACGGTTCCCGCCTCTCTTCCGGCGGGGAGGGAAGAAGTCCTGACGGGACCCTGGCCACCGGCGGTGGGAGCAGGCTGATTGTATGTGAATGTCTTGGTGACAGTCACTTCCGTGTTGATGGGATAAGTGCGGACACTCTCGATGAAGGTCGCGTCGCCCTTGACTCCACCGAGATTCATCTGCCTTTTGGAACCGGAACTCAGGGAGAACGCCTGGACATCACCCTCGAAAAGGCTGGTCACTTTCACCCTTGTGAAACCGGCCGGGGCGCCTTTCTCGGGCTTGATCGAGGCGATGATGGGATTCTCGGAGCTGACCTTCACGGCCTTCTCGATCTCCTGTCCCTCGTCGGCCTGGATTGTCAGGGCGTCGACCCTGAGAAGGAGGTTGCCGTTAGAGGCTTTCTCCCAATAGATCATGCTCTCGGTGATCTCCTCGCCACCGTAGGTGGAGGCTCCGGGAGTGTTGCTGACATAGCGGGTCACGGCCAGTATCCTGCGGCCGAGGATGTTGTCGGGGACATCGAAGTACCAGTCCTTTTCGTTATGGGACACCCCGAACAGGCCGGCGGTGACTTTAAGCTCAGGGGCCGGTTTCTCGGCCTCCTCTTTCTTCTCGGCGTCAGGATTGCCAGGACGCGGGCCTCTGGGCTGCGCCAGGGCGAGAGGGGCCGCCATCAAAATGGCAGCGACAATGATAATGATTCTTTTCATATTTGTCATTTGTCAAGTTGGTTTAATACAATGAGTTATTCTATCCTCTTAAAACCTCGGCGAAATCCTTCACCGCGACACCGTTCATCGGGCTACCGGAATTGGCTACCGCCTCTGAGAACGTCTTGAGACAGAGAGGGCACGCCGTCACGATCGTGTCCGGAGAACCGGCCGTGAGACTCTTCAGGGAAGCCTCGGCGATTTTAGCCCTGTCCTTGACATCAAGAGTGAGGCTCCCGAGACTGCCTCCGCAGCAGATGCTCTCGTCGTACTCCATGGAAGCCTTGACCAAAGTACCCGCCTTGCCAAGGGCCGCCCTCGGCTCGAAATAAACCCCACATCCGCGCCCCAGCTCGCAAGGGTCGTGATACACCAGTTTCCGGTCGGTCTTCTCGACCTTCAACCTTCCGGAAGCTATCAACTCATTGAAATACTGAGTGTAATGCGTCACTTTAATCCCTTCCAGACGATATTCCTCCTTGAATATCTTGTAGCAGATCGGACAAGACAAGACTAGAGTTGAGCATCCCGACTCCTCGATCATCTTCTTGTTCGCCTCGATCAGTTTGGCCGCGGCGTCATTCCTTCCCGCCAGCATCAACGGCCGGCCGCAACACATTCCCCCTTCCCTGTCCGCGAACACATAGTCTACCCCGGCCGCCTCGAACACACTCTCGACCGCCTTGATGATCCTCGGCGTCAGCCGAGTCATACACCCCGCGAAATATAGAACAGGGCGCGAAGCGTCGGGAAGCGACTCCTGCGGTGACGGGTCGGGCGGCAACGCGTCTGGGCGACCATTTACCCGGACAGGGCGCGAAGCGTCGGGAGCCCAGACGCCCGTTGCCGCCAGACCGGTATCGACAGCAGAAATACACGAGTAGTCGAATGGCAGGGAGTTGTTCTCCGTCGCCCGCTGCGCCCTCCGGAGCGCCGGGGCGTCCACGCCGACCGGGCAAAGCGCGTGACACTTGTCGCACATCAGGCACTTGTCAGCTATCGCGCTAATCTTCTTCTCGTTATGACGCCTCAAGAACCGTATGAAATACACCGACGAGTACTTCAGGTTCTTCTTCTGGACATTCATCGGGCAAGCGTCCAGGCAAAGCCCGCAACTCGAGCAGGCGTAAATCTCCGCCTCCGCCACACCCTTCCTAGGATGGTTAGGCTTGATCCCGGCGTTTCGCAGAAGAATCCACAGCACCTCGGTCAGAATGTGCATGTACCGGCTGAACGGCATAGCCACGAAGAAAAGACCGAGGCTGATCGAATACGCCCACCAGCACGGCGTGAACCAAAGCTTATCCCCGAAGAGAAGGTGCCAGAAACGATTGACACCCACAGTCAGGAAACTGCCTCCACTGAGATCCGCCGTGAAACTCTCCGCCAGAAGCCTCAACGGGAATATCAACCAAAGGCTGTACAGGGCGACACGGTCGGCAAGAGAGGGTTTCGTGGTGTGTCTCATCCCGAGGACGATGGACCTGAACCTCTTGAACACCGCCAGAGCTATACCCGACAGGATGTACAGGAGGAAGAAGTCCATCAGGAAGAAGAAGAAAGAGCCCCGCAAGGTCGTGTGACCCGGATTCATCCAGACAAAGTACCTGTAGAATATAGGATAGAACAGACCACCGTTGGTCACGCTCAGGCGCTTGGGCACGAACAGGGCGACCTCGATGTGCCCCAGAACGATTATCATGAACCAACCGAAAGCTATCGCGGAGTGCATATAGCCCAGCAGGGGCTTCCTGCGCCAAATCTTAAGATGCAGGAGGCAATCCCCGAAAAGATCTTTCAAATTCCTGACTATCGTCTTGGGGATGAAAAGCGACTTGAAGAAAGTTAACCTGTCATGCCTGGGAATAGCGGCGAGCAGTCTCACGCAACCCACCAGGAGCCAGCAGAGCATGAAAGTGATACCTACCGCGAAAGGGATCACGAAATGGCTGTAGCCGGAAGGAATCCTGTCGATCACCTCCGGAGCGACGTCCTGCGCCGCCAGAATCTGGAACAGAGGTGTCATTCTCCGGAATACACTTTAATTATGGATAGGATAAGATGCCGGGTGTTTATCCCACGAGGGCAGACCATCGCGCATTTCCCGCAGAGCTGGCACGAGCGTAAAGACTCCAATGCCTTGTCAGGATTGGCGTTAAGAATATCGTCCAGGGCTTCCCGGAGACTGGTGTGAGCGAACTGGCCGGCGGTGCAGACAGCGGTGCAACTGCCGCAGGATATGCAGATCCGGGCGTCAGGCTCAATCGCGGTGAGCTTGTCATATTTCTCCCTGTCGAACAGGTCCAGGTTGATCCTGGAACTTGGCACAAGACCGAATCCGAAATCTACCATCTCTCCCTGACCAGTTGTTTATAGTTCCTCGCGTCCGGGAAAACCTCGGTAAGATAGCGGTCGATCTCCATCGCCGCGGCCCTCGCGTCCGCCAAAGTCTCTGGCAGCGTCTTCGGGCCTGTCGCCGCCCCGGCAAGGAAGACTCCCGGGAGAGGACTCCTCTGCCCGGCGGCTATCCCGTTTCTGACAGCGAAATACCCATCCTCTTCCACCGGCATCTCCAGCAGGTCCCCTATGGCCTTGCCCGGAACGGACGGCCTCATCCCGGACATCAGAACAAGCAAGTCGAGAGTGACCTTCAGCGGCTTGCCAGCGACCGTGTTCTCGGCTTTTACCAAAAGAGTACCGTCGTGATTCTCAGATACTTCAGCGACACGCCCGCGGATAAAACGCACCCCGTGGTCTTTCTGGGCGCTCAGATAGATGTCCTCGTAATGCCTCCCGAAAAGACGGAGATCCATGTAGAAGCAGAACACCTCCGAGTCCGGGAAAGCCTGCTTCACCTCGATGGCCTGCTTCACGGCCGTCGCGCAGCAAACTTTCGAGCAAGACCTGCAACCGGATTTCTCATCCCGGGAGCCGACGCAATGGACAAAACCTATCCTCTTGGGATTCGTCACCCTCTTGTCAGACCCGGTCTTGAAATATGCCTCCAAATCAGCGTTCGTCATCACCTGGTCATAGATCCCGTAGCCGTATTCCTCCTTCTTTACAGCGTCGAAAAGGTCAAAACCGGAAGCCACCAGCACGGCGTCCGAAAGGATGGTGATCCCGTTGGTAAGTCTCACGTTGTATGACTTCTAGAGGCGGTTGATGGCGCGTATATCCGTGTCAGTGAAGCACTTGACACCTTCAGTCTCCCGCAGGAGACCTTTCAGTACATCATCGGCCGGCACACCGTCCGGGAAAAGCCTGTCCCATTTGGCGAGATGTCCTCCCAGCTCGGGAGACTTCTCGATCAGGATCACATTATAGCCCATCCTCTGGAGCTGGGCCGAGGCCTCGAGGCCGGCGGGCCCTCCGCCGATTATCAAAATATTGTTCTTCATATCCCTTTATTTCAAACAGGAGCATGGCGCGGGGGCGCCCAGGTCCTTACCGCCCTTACCGAGATATTTCGCGGCAGGGTCATATTCAACACCCATCTTGTCCAACAAAGGCTCCACCCCGACCTGATGCGTCTGCAGACCCAGGTCCCAAGGGTCATAGCCCATCACCAGGCCGGCCACCTCCTCATAGGTGAGAGCGGGGATGCCGTGACCGTCCTGGCCGTATGTCTTGCCGGTGGACTCAGCGATCACGTACTGCCACCTGTCCAGGAAGTACGGGCAACCGGGGCAGTTGGTGATGATCAGATCCGGCTTGAACGGCTCCATGCTCTCGAATTTCTTGTGGGTGTTTGAGAGGGAATATCCCCTGTTACCCTTAATGAAATACTGCCTGAAGCCGAACCCGCAGCAATGCCGCCGCTCGGGATAATCCACTATCTCACCACCCCAGGCTTCGATCATGCCGACCAGGACATAGGGGTACTCTGCCCCTCCTACCCCCTTCGACGGAAACATCTTGGAATAATGGCAGCCGATATGCTCCACCACCCTCAGAGGCTCTCCGGTGTGGACATTCACCAGCTTACGGACAGCCTGGGCGGCTATCAGCTTACGGTATTTGTAAATCAAGTCGCTGGCGTGGACCAGGAACTTCGGTTTCGCGAAATCCAGTTTGCAGGACTTCCAGAGGTTGTCCTTGATCTTGGCCTCGAGTTCGGGATATTCCCTCCACGTCTCAAGGGTCTCGCAGTACAGACCGAACGAGGTTATGCAGGAGCAGACGTAATTCTCGTAGCCGTGTTTCGCCATTAGGGCGAACTGTCTGGCGATAATGGTCATCACGGTCTCCTGCGGGATAGTGTCGCTGTGGTAGGCGATGCCTCCGCAAGTGGTGTGATGCTCGGTCTCGAAAACATCCTTTCCCAGAGCTTCCCGGGTAATCCTCAGGAATGTCGCCTCCGAGGCGGGGAAAAAACTCTGCCTGATGCAGCTGCGGACATAGAAATAGTGGTCGTCCGGTATCTCTTTCTGGTACTCCGACCAGATCTTTTGCTTTCCTTCGTAAATCATGGCCCTAATGATTAAGGTGTCTCGGAGAGCTGGCCAGGTAAACCGTCTTGGCGAACTCCTCAGGCGTCATCCCCAACTCAGCGGCCTTTCTCTCCCCCGCTTTCCGTACAGCCTCCATCCTGGCCGTGGCGCCCGTGATATCGAATATTCCCTTCAACTGGTCGAGGTCTTCCTGGGGTATGCGCCTCATGGCCCCTGGACCGCTCCCGTCGAGGTTGCCGCCCAGACGCTCGAAAACGTCGTCGAGACGCTTCTCCTCCCACTCCCATACCTTTCCGGCCTCCGGATGGCCCTCATAGTCGAAACGCCGGGGATAGACGCAGTAACCGTAATCGAGGATATTCGAGCAGAGATCTTTCGTCAGCAGATACTGCTGTCGCCCCTTCTCGGACTCGATGAAAAAGCCAAGCTCGATGGACAGGTTGCGCAACGCCATGATTATCAAGCCCGCGGCGTTTTTCCTCGGGCACCTTGTCACGCAGCTCATACACTCCCCGCAGTACCAGATCGTGTCGCTCTTCAGCAAAGCCTCGATCTCGGCGTCATCCTTGCTCTGGACTATGTCCACAATCTTTCGTGGATCGTAGCGGTAGAACTCGGCCGCGGGGCAAATCGCCGTGCAGGTCCCGCAGTTGATGCAGGCGTTCAGGCCCTCCTTGAGCCTGTAGTCCCTCATCAGCATGTCGTAGTATTTTCCCATAAGTAATCGAATATCTGATCAGGCTCGGAATTTCTTGTCCTCCTCGAGCATCCCGAGGTATGAGTTATAGCGTTCCCTTGATATCCTCCCCTCCTCGACGGCGGCCTTGACCGCGCAGCCGGGTTCGTGGGTGTGGGTGCAGGGTGTGAACCGGCAATCTTTCATGGCGGCGAGCATCTCAGGGAAATAAAGGCCTATCTCCTCTTTTTTCAGATCGACGAGGCCGAAACCCCTCAATCCAGGGGAATCGATGATGAAACCTCCCCCCGACAAAGGATACATCTCGTAAAGGGAAGTCGTGTGTTTCCCCTGGAGATGAGCTAATGAGATGTCTCCGACCTTGGGGCAGAGAGAAGGGTCCAACGCCTTGATAATGGACGATTTCCCCACTCCGGACTCGCCTGTGAAAAGGCAGACTCCGCCATCCGTGCCTTTCCCGATAGCGGAGCGTAAAGTGTCTATTCCCTCACCGGTGAGGGCTGAGGTCTCGATCACCGGATACCCGGCGCTCTCATAAATCCTATGGAAGTCCGCCAACTCATCGGGGAACTCTTTCTTGAATATGTCAACCTTGTTCAGGACAATCGTGGCCGGGATACCGTACACCTCGCAGGTCAGAAGGATCCTGTCCAGGAAAGGCAGCTTTATCTCAGGGAAATAGAGCGTGACGACTATGAACGCCCGGTCCAGGTTGGCGGCTATCACATGCGACTGGCGAGAGAGATTGGTAGACTTCCTGATGAGATGGTTTTTCCTGTCCTCCACCCCGACTATGCTGGCGGGATGAGTCAGGGATGGCTCACCTGACCACTCGTACTCCACATGGTCACCCACCGCCACAGGGTTGGTCGAGTCGCTTCCCGACAGCCTTATCTTCCCTTTGAGAACAGCCGGGAAAGGCGCCCACTCGGGGAGCCTTGACAGCAGGAAATGACTTCCCGCGTTCTTAACAACCGTCGCCTTGCCTGTCATCACGTTAATCAAATCACAAAATTACATAAAAATCCCTAACTTTACGGAAAAGTACTGAACAACAAAGAATATGATAAAGGAAGAGACCATAGACAGCGCCGTGAAGGCGTTATTCAGTGATATCAGATTCCCGGACGAGCCGGCGGGGCTTTACGATCCGCTCAGGTATATGATCGCCATCGGCGGAAAGAAGCTACGTCCGAGGTTGTGCCTTACCACATATTCATTGTACAAAGACAGCTTCGGGCCTGAGATCCTGGAACCAGCCGCCGGCCTGGAGGTGTTCCACAGTTTCACCCTTATCCACGACGACATAATGGACCGCTCCCCTCTACGCCGGGGAGTGGACACCGTCTGGAAGAAGTGGAGCCCGGACACCGCCATCCTATCCGGTGACGTGATGTGCATCGACAGCTACTCCAGGGTAGCCAAGGCTCCCCGCGAATGTTTGGACGAGGCGTTGGAGCTGTTCTCCAGAACGGCCGCCCAGGTGTGCGAGGGTCAGCAATTCGACATGGAGTTCGAGTCAAGGGAAACGGTCCCGATGGATGAGTACATGAATATGATCGGCCTGAAGACCGGAGTACTTATCGCCTGCGCCGCCGAGATGGGGGCACTCATCGGAGG
The DNA here is from genome assembly GCA_902797035.1 of uncultured Bacteroidia bacterium. Taxonomy (GTDB): domain Bacteria; phylum Bacteroidota; class Bacteroidia; order Bacteroidales; family UBA932; genus Cryptobacteroides. The sequence continues at coordinate 10,015 of CADBRH010000097.1, forward strand.
AGCCTCCGCCGAGGAACGCTCGAGTCTCTATGAATATGGCTACAACCTCGGTCTGGCTTTCCAGGTGGCCGACGACTATCTGGACGTGTTCGGCGACGAGAAGGTGTTCGGCAAGCCTATCGGTGGTGACATCGCCAACTCTAAGAAGAGCTGGCTGACCGTCAGGGCCTTTGAGAAAGCCGAGGGCGGCGCCGCGGCCGACCTGAAGAGGGCTATGGCGATGAGTGTAGAGACCGCCGGGGAAAGAGAGGAGAAAATCGCCGAGGTCAAGGCGCTCTATCAGGAGCTAGGCGTGGGCAGGGACGCCCAGGACGCCATCCTTCGCCTCAATCAGAAAGCTCTGGAGGCCGCCCTGAAGGTTTGCGACGGGGACCGTTTCATCGTTCTCCGCGACTTCGCCCGCCGCCTAATCGGCCGCACCTACTAATGTTATTTGGCTAGCCGAAGTGGGACTGGCACTGTCGGACGTGCCCACCCCCGGGCACGGGCAGGGGGAGGGGCCCGCAGGATACGAGTTATCGCGAAGCGATGACGAAGAAGACTGTGGGAGGGGCCGGAGTGAGCGAAGCGAACGGAGTTCCGACAGTGCCAGTCCCACTTCGGCCAATCACCTAATATTCAACGATTAGCGCGGAGCATGGAGGCGCGACGGTGGAGTCGGTGACTGTGACCTTCTCCCCTGTGATGACGTTCACACCCTCTCCAAGGCCGGAGGCTATCTCGGCGTAATGGGACCAAGGGATCGTCTTCTCCTCAGGCGAGTTGTTGATGAACACGAATACCTTATCGGTGTCGTTGTAACGGAAGTAGGCGTAGGTGTTGTCCTTGGTCATGAAATGTATCGTCCGGCCGTTGTGAATCACCTCCTTGTCCTTGCGCCACTGAAACAGCGTCTTCACATAGTCATGAAGCTCGGCCTCGACGCCGGTCCTTCCCTCCTCCGAGAACAAGTTCCTCTCATCTCCGGCCCAACCTCCGGGGAAATCCATCCTGAGTTCCGGGTCGCTCTTGTAATTCATGCCCGTCGCGAACATCATCTCGTCGCCGTAGAACAGTTGCGGGATGCCCCGGACAGTGGCGAGAAGCGTGTAGCCTATCTTCATCTTGTCAGGGTCCTGATGCCAGGCGTCGGCGATACGGTAATGGTCATGGTTGGAAAGGAATATCATCATCCTGGACAGGTCATGATAGGTGGCGTCATGCGCCAGCGCGTTATAGACCCTGTACATCCCCTGGCCTCCGCTGGTCTCGGCCAGGGCGGCGTTGACGGCCTCCTGAAGCGGGAAATCCATGATCGAAGGCAAGTGTGAGTCGAACCCGTCGGCGTTCACGTTGCCACCCTGCCAATAAGCCAGCTGGTCGAAATTGGAATCCCAGCACTCGCCCACTATGTTGAAGTCCGGATACTCGTTCATCACGGCCTCGCACCATCTGGACATCGGTTCCTTCTCGTTGTAGGGATAGGTGTCCACCCTCAACCCATCTTGACCGGAATACTCCGTCCACCAAATGGCCCACAGCTGGAAATATTTCAGCATGAACGGATTGTCGAGATTCATGTCAGGCATCGAAGGCACGAACCATCCGCTCACGAGCTGATTCTCGTCATACTTCGAGGCGTTGGGGTCAATTGAAGTCGAGAACACATAATGAGTGTTGGTATATTCAGGGAACTGATGGACCCAATCCTCGAAAGGGAGGTCCCTCATCCACCAATGCTCGGTGCCGCAGTGGTTGGTCACGATGTCCATTATGACCTTGAGGCCCTTCTCGTGGGCCTTCGCGACATATTCCTTGTACTGGGCGTTGCTTCCGAAACGAGGGTCGATCAGGTAATAGTCCCCACAGGCGTAGCCATGATATGAGCCCCTCCTCTGGTTATCCAGAAGAAGCGGGGTACACCAGATCGCCGTGGCCCCTAGGTCAGCTATGTAGTCCAAATGGTCGATAATTCCCTGAAGGTCGCCGCCATGGCGCCCGGAAGCCCTGCTCCGGTCCGCGTCCTCGAAAGTGTCGTCCGTGCTGTCGTTACCCGGATCGCCGTTAGCGAAACGGTCGGGGTTGATGAGGTAGATGAAATCCGAGGTCGTGAAACTCTTCCTTTCGGAGGAGCCTTCCTCCCTGGCGGAGATCACATAGGGATACTTGAACGACTCCCCTCCCTTCGTGAACACGAGATTATAGGTCCCTGGTTTCGCCGAGGGGGCTATCTTGACGTCCGCGAAAAGATAGTTCGGGCTGTCGGCCTTGTGTATCTTAGAGATAGAGACGCTCTTCCCGTCGACAGAGACATCCCAAGATGAGATGTCATCTCCATAAATCATAAGCTGCAGATCTGTCTTCATCCCGGTCCACCAGCAAGGGGGCTCGACCCTCGCGACCCTCGACTCGGCGGTCGTGATACTCCATGTCCAAGGAGAGGTGAGCAGCACATCCACGAGAACCTCGTCATTGTCAGTGAACCTCTTGAAAATCAGGCTGGTGTCGGTCCTCGAGACCACCTCGAAGCCATCGTTCCCGCTGTCAAGGGCCGGATGTGTCTTCTTCACGGAATTGAGATATGAATAGAAGTCCGTGACGGCATTGTGATGCCAGTCCGGCATGGGGTCTTTCTCGAAGAACTGGAAGCGGTGGTCCATCCCGACCTCCTGGCCGGTGTATAGAAGGGGTTGGGAGCCGGGCAGGGTCCAGCAGAGGACGGTCATGGCCTTCCACGCGTCACCCATCCTCTCGAACTCGGTGCCGCTCCAGGAGTTCTCGTCGTGGTTGGAGGTGAAGGTCAGCCTGTGGGTAGCCCCGAAACTCTCTTTGTTCCACTCTAAATAATTAAGAAGACTGTCGATGTCCGCCTTGCCCTGGGCGATATCGTTAAGCAGATGATGGAGCCTCCACGCGTAGGTGCAGTCGAAACCGGCGTCGTTCAGCCAGGTCTCCTCGCCCTCGGCCAGGAAATAGAGCCTGCGGGGATAATCGTTCCTGAACTTCCGGAACACGTCGCTCCAGAAATCGGCCGGCACTTGCGAGGCCACATCGCAACGGAACCCGTCGATGCCCCTGTCCATCCAGAAACGCATGCATTTCTCCATCTCTACCCTCATGTCGGCGTTGTCGTAATTCAACTTGGCGATGTCTGTCCAGTCATATTCCACCACGGTTTTTCCCTCGGCGTCCCTGACGTACCAGTCGGGATCCTTCTCTGTGACCCAAGGATGGTCAGGGGAAGTGTGGTTCGCCACCCAGTCGATGATGACCTTCATGCCGATGTCATGGGCCGCCGCGACGAAATGGTCGAAATCGTCGAGGGTACCGAACTCAGGATTCACATCACAATAGTCCTTGATGGCGTAATAGGACCCGAGGGTCCCCTTCCGGCCCTCGACACCGATGGGATAGAGCGGCATAAGCCACACCACATCAACGCCTAAGTCCTTCAGCTCAGGGAGTTTAGCCTCGGCGGCGACAAGGGTGCCCTCGGCTGTCGCCTGACGGATAATTAACTCATAAATGACCGCGTTAGAGGTCCAGTCGCCCTCGTCAGCCTTGTTCCCGGAACCTTTGACGCCGCAAGAGACGACGGCGGCCAGGATTAGTGAAAATGAAAGAATTCTTCTCATTACTTGATACAGTTTTATTATCTGTCAGGTTCAGGCCTCGGGGCGCTTCACGGAGACGAGACGGACGCACAGGGCGCCGAGGATCAGGAGAACCCCGGCGATTATCATCATGTTCGCCTGGATCCCGCCGCAAAGCTTGAGGACGACCCCGCCGAGGGCGGCGGCGACAATCTGGGGAAGGCAGATGGTGCAGTTGAATAGACCGAGATAACTCCCCATATGCTCACCCTTCAACGCGTTGGTCAGCAAGGTGAAAGGAAGGGCCAGCATCGCTGCCCAGGCCGCTCCGATCAGGAAATACGACAAGAAAAGGACATACTGGTTATGGACGAACGCGACAGAGATGAAACCGGCCGCGCCAAGAAGAAGGCTCACCACATAAGCCAGTTTAAGAGACTTGAACCTCGGGATCACGATGGCCCAGAGGATCGATCCGACAGCCTGGACGGCGAAGACCACCCCTACCCAGTTGCCAGCGGCCTGATATCCCTCGGAGGCGGTGTCGAACGCGTTCCAGCAATTGGCGGCGATGGTCCCGTTGGAATATGTCCACATGTACATGAAGGCGGCCCAGCAGAAGAACTGCACGAGTCCCACTGTCCAGAAAGTCCTCGGAGCGTGGAGCAGGAGTTTGAAAAGGCCTTCTTTATTCTGGTCCTCCGCGCTTGCCGCGGCAGGGTCCATACCATGGAATTCGGCGTATTCCTTCGGATCCATCTCCTTGACTTTCAAGAAGGTATACATCACACATATTATCAGGATGGCGGCGCCTCCGTAGAAGCTCCATATCACAGACGGGGGGATCTGGCCCTTCGGGGCGATATTGGCGATCCCGATCCAAGTGAAGAAAATCGGGAAGAGATACCCCACCAGGCTGCCGGCGTTGCACAGGAGCGACTGGATCGAGTAAGCCTCGGTCTTTTGCTCCTCGGTCACCATATCACCAACCATCATCTTGAAGGGCTGCATGGCCACATTGATGGACGTGTCGAGGAAAATGAGAGAGAACAGGCCGAACCACATCGCACCGTTCAGTCCGAGAAGCAGTCTGGAGGAGAAACTCAGGCTCCCGGCGTTAGGCAGGAAGATCATCACCAGCACGGCCACGATGGCTCCCGCGAGGAGATAGGGCTTCCTTCGTCCCATCTTGCACCAAGTCCTGTCGGAATATTTCCCGATAAGGGGCTGGACTATCATTCCCATCAGAGGGGGAAGGATCCAGAAAAAGCTCAGTTGGTGCGGGTCGGCTCCAAGAGTCGCGAAAATCCTGCTGATGTTGGCGCTTTGGAGGGCGTAGGCGATCTGCACCCCGAAGAACCCGAAGCTCAGGTTCCACATGTCCCAGAAAGACAGTTTCTTCTTATTCGGCATAATATGGATATTAATGAATATTCAGTCGTCGGCATGTGAAATGCCAGAGTACCACCCCCACCGCCACCGAGACGTTCAGCGAGTGCTTGGTTCCGAACTGCGGGATCTCCAGGGTGAGATCAGAGGCGTCGACCACATCCTGGCTGACGCCGTCCACCTCGTTCCCGAAGATGAAAGCGTATTTCGTCCCGGTTCTCTCCGCGGAGTCCCATGGATCTGGGATGAAATCAGCCAGACTAACGGAACCTTCTGTCTGCTCGACACTTACAACGATATAACCCTCCGCCCGCAACTTCTCCACCACCGCCAAAGTGTCGCTGGAATATTCCCACGGCACGCTCTCCTCGGCACCTAGGGCGGACTTGCGGATCTCCGCCGAGGGAGGGACCGCGCATATCCCGCAGAGCCACAATTTATCCACCTTGAACGAGTCGCAAGAACGGAAAGCGGAACCGACGTTGTGCGCGCTCCTGATGTTGTCCAGGACCACCACGGCGCCAGACTCAGGCGATTCCCGATACTCCCCGGGACTCAGCCTGCGCAGTTCCAGATTCAGAAGCTTACGATGTCTCACGGACCAATGGATAATGGTTATATGCAAATATGCGCTTTTTTCGGCGAAATACCCTGAATTAGTTCACATTATTATTATCTATAAATTAAAACGTTGTGAATTATTTCAATTTTTGTTGTAAAACGTTGCGAATAATACTATATTTGTGTGTTTATAGGTAAAAGAAAGTGTTTTATTAAAATTTCGAGTCAGTTTTAATGGTTTTCTAAACAATTTTAATTAGACGGAAAGTCTATCATTTCAATCATATAAATATCTTACAAACCAAATCAAAGTTATTATGACCAAATCTTTTTCGCTAAAAGCGATGTTCCTCTCCGCCGCCGCGCTCCTCGTCGGAGTCGCCGCTTTCGGGCAACAGAAGAGCATCAGCGGAACCGTAAAAGGTGAAGATGGCGCGCCCATTCCCGGCGTGACCGTCATGATCAAAGGAACTACCACCGGAGTCTCCACAGACCTCGATGGTAAGTATTCTTTCAACTACACCCAGGCGAATCCGGTCCTCTCGGTCTCCTGCATCGGCTATGAGAGCCAGGAGATCGTCATCGGAACGCAGAAGGTTATCAACGTGACACTCGTCGAGGAGGCCACCTCCCTGGACGAGACTGTGGTTGTGGGTTACGCCGTCGGTAACAAGCGCAACATCACCGGCGCCGTCGACCGCGTCACCGAGGAGCAGATGAACACCGGCTACATCGCGACAGCCGTCGACGCCATCCGCGGCAAGGTCCCCGGACTGGTCATCTCCTCCAACGGAGGCAACGTCCAGGACAACCCCACCATCCGTCTCCGCGGAACAACCTCCCTCTCCGGAGGTAACACCCCTCTCGTGATCATGGACGGTGTCTTCGGCGACGTGGGGATGCTCTTCTCGCTCTCA
>CADBRH010000098.1 GCA_902797035.1 uncultured Bacteroidia bacterium
CGAGGTTGAACCTGGCGGCGTCGCTGTCGAACTTGCTGATGGCCTTGTTGTAGAGCTTCACCTTGCTGTCAAGATCCTTCACGAGAGTGGCGGCGTGCAGGAGGGCCGGCTCGTCGAGGACATCGCTGTTGTTGTTGATCATCTCGAGGAGCTCATCAGCGGTGTAGTTCTTGAACTCGACGTTGGCGATGAACCTGGCGCGGCGCAGCTCGGGGAGAATGTCGTTCTTAAGCTCGGTGTAGATGGAGGACATGTTCTTGATCTCGCTCTCGCGGACAGCCGGATCGCTGTACATGGAGAGGACGCGGAGGATCAAGTCCTTGTCGCGGATGTCGGAGTTCTGGACAAGCTCCTGGAAGCCCTCCCAGTCCTGACCGATACTCTTGACCTCGGGATCGGTGACCTCCTTGCCCTTGACAACCTTTGTCCAGGCCTTGTCGGCGGTCTTGGAACGATTGTCGGAAAGCTTGCGGTTGAGTTTCTCACCACCGTCCGGGGAAGCGTAGGCGACCACCTCGGTGCCCACGAGGGTCTTCCTCTCGTTGGCGGCGATCTCGTCGAGGGCGTTCTGGAAGTTCTTTATGGACTCACCCTTGAGCTGGTTGTTCTGGACATCGGCGGAGTTGATCCTATAGAGGATCTGGCCCTCGGCGGTCTGCTTGAGGATAGCCTCATAGCCATCAGCCTTGAGAGGAACCTGACCGGCGGCCTTCACGAACTGGTAGGTTGTGTTGACACCGTCGGCGACCTTCTTGGTGGGAAGGGCGATAGACTTGTTCTTGTACCTCGCGACGGCGCGGAGCTCAAGATGAGACTTCTCCATCCCGTCGACAAACGGGAAATGAAGCTTCTCGGTCACGGTGCCACCTGCCTTGGGAACGACCTTATAGTTGTCCTTCACCTTCTCTCCCTGATACATCAGTGGAGCCATCTTGGACTCGCCCCCCTCATAAACGATGACGGGAGTGACCTCGAGTATGGCCTTGGGATTGAAATAGTTGGCGGGGTAGGTCACGGTAACGGCGGGATCGACGTTGCCGGCGACGCACTCCAGAACAGCGGGATCACAAGTCACGATCACATTGTCAGCGAGCTCGGCCATTTTCTTGGCGGAGGAGCAGGCCACCACGGATAGGGCGAGAGCCGCGGCGGCGAGAATCTTGATTGTTTTCTTCATGTTTTGGGAATATTAGTTTGTTAATTTGACAATTGCTTCTATAGCATATCCACAATATGCAAATATAACTATTATTTTCTTAACTTTGTAATATGGATTCACAGGATCTTCAAAGACTGAAGAACAAATACGACATTATCGGCAACGACGCGGCGCTGAACAGGGCCCTGGAGACAGCCATGGCAGTGGCGCCCACGGACCTGACAGTCCTTGTGACAGGGGAAAGCGGTGTCGGTAAAGAGAATATTCCGAAGATCATCCACCAGAACAGCCTCAGGAAGAACGGCAAGTACTTCGCGGTCAACTGCGGGGCCATTCCGGAAGGCACGATAGACTCGGAGCTGTTCGGTCATGAGAGAGGCTCCTTCACCGGGGCCATCGAGACCCGCAAAGGCTATTTCGAGGAGGCTGACGGGGGTACTCTCTTCCTCGACGAGATCGGTGAGCTGCCCCTCACCTCCCAGGCGAAGCTCCTGAGGGTGCTGCAGAGCGGGGAGTTCATAAAGGTGGGCTCCTCCAAGGTCCAGAAGACCGACGTGAGGGTGATCGCCGCCACCAACATCGACCTGCTCCACCAGATCGGCAAGGGCAAGTTCAGGGCTGATCTCTACTACAGGCTGAACACCATACAGATCCGTATGCCCGCCCTGAGAGATCGAAAAGAGGATATCTATCTCTTTTTCAGGAAGTTCTCCTCTGATTTCTCCGAAAAATGGGGTAAGGTTAAAGTTATCCTGACCAACGACGCCATTGACCTGCTGATAGGCTATCGCTGGCCCGGCAACATCCGCGAGCTGAAGAATGTGGCTGAGACCGTGACGGCCCTCGAGTCCGAGAGACTGACTCCCACGTCAGGCAGATGCGTGGTGGACGCCATCACCCTCTCCAAGTATATGCCCAAGGACGAGGGTAACCTTCTTCCCGCCGTCGCCGGCGAGAGCCGGGGAGACTCCATGCCGGACTCCGACAGGCAGATGATCATCAAGGCCATCCTGGACCTTAAACGGGAGGTGGACGATCTGCGCGCCCGCCTGGATTCGGCCACCCCGGAAGTCCGTTCCCTCAAGGCCGCAGACCTTGGCGAGGAGGCGGAGTGGCAGGGACTCGGGGCCCCGGTCTCGAGCGGGGAGATCGGGAAAGTCGTGGACATCAACCCGCAGGAGACTCAGGACCGGGATTTGTCATTGAGGAAGTCGAACCTCGAGATTATCACGAAGGCCCTGGAGAAGCATCACGGTAACAGGAAACTGGCCGCCAAGGAGGTGGGAATCTCCGAAAGGACACTCTACCGTTGGATCGAGAAATACCATCTTGACTGAATATGAGAAAGATCGCCATACTTTCGGTTCTGACCTTCGCCCTTCTCCTTGGGGGGTGCTCGGTTGTGAAGTACTCGTTCTCGGGGACTTCCATCCAGCCGGATGTCAAAACCGTCACTGTCAATTATTTTGAATACAAGGCGCTGAAAGTCAACCCAACCCTCAGCAACCAGCTCACTGAGGCCATGAAGGACAAGTTCCGCAAGCTCACAAAGCTGGAGCAGGTCGAGATGGACGGGGACCTGGAGCTTTCGGGAACCGTGACCGGCTATGAGGTCAGGGCAGCCGCGGTGACAGCGAACGAGGTCGCCGCGATGAACCGGTTGACCGTTACCGCCTCCCTGAAATTCACCAACAGGAAGTATCCCGAGGAGGATTTTGAGAAGAGTTTCTCCGCCTATTCAGACTACGACTCCACCAACTCTCTGGACGCCGTGGAAGCTTCTCTTTGCGAGGAGATTGTCGAGAAACTGGTGGAGGACATGTTCAACGCCAGTGTGGCCCAATGGTAATCATGGGAAGGACAGGTAATCTCAAGTCTTTGACAATGGACGAGTTGACCGGGGTGATTAACATCTACCCATGGTTCGGCGCGGCCAGAAGGGAATTGTGCGAGAGGATGTCGAAGGTGGGAGGGGCCGAATGGGGCAAGGAGCAATACGCCGACGCCGCCATGTACATCTCGTCCAGGTCCATCATCTCGGACATAGCGCGGTCCACAAGGAAAGAGGACTATTCGGACAAGGATGTCGGGAACCTTCTACAGCGGCTCTTCGCTCCTCAAGCCAACTCCCCGGCGCCTGAGAATGTCCCCGAGTCAACTCATGAGCCGGTCGAAGGCGATGCGGCCCGACAAGCCGCCCGGCCTATTCCCGCCCCTTACCGCCGTACCGTGAAAGTCGCTGGCGGGGACTTTTTCTCCTCTGACCAGTACGAGGAGGTCAGGATGGAGGAGGACAACTATTTCTCCAAGTACAAGGTGGAGAGATCGGACGAGGGCGACGGCCGGAGATGGGAGGATCCCGAGGTGGGATTCTGCACCGAGACACTCGCGTGGATTTACGCCGGACAAGGCTATCCCGCTGAGGCGAAAAAGATTTATTCCCGGTTAATGTTGCGATATCCGGAAAAAATCGCTTACTTTGCAACCCTTATTGAGAAATTGGACGAGAAAATTAAAAAATAGCGAATATGAATACCCTATTCACAATCCTTACAATCTTGATTGTAATCGCCGCGATTCTGCTTATAGCTGTCGTGCTTCTGCAGAACGGTAAAGGTGAGGGAATGGCCAGCAACTTCACTTCGGCCAACCAGACGCTGGGAGTCAGGCAGACCGCCGACATCCTTGAGAAAGTCTCCTGGGGCCTTGTGACTTTCATCCTTTTGGTCTCGATAATCACTTCCTTCACAGTAAGGAACCAGGTCTCCGGCATTGATGTGGACAACCTCATCGAGAATGTCGAGGAGCAGCCCGCTTTCCCTTCGGCTCCGATCCAGCAGCCCGCTCCCGCCACTGAGGCTCCCGCCACCGAGGTTCCCGTGAACTAACTGACAATCTGTCAGTCCAACTCCTGTTGGAACATATTTTGACCTTCAGATGTCCGGCCACGAAAGCCGGACTTTTTTATTGTCGGCTTATCAAGGTGTCCCCTCGGGGACCACTGCCACCCTCGGCACGTTAAGAGGGAGGGGCCCTTTAGGGAGGGGCCGCAAAGCGGCGGTCCCCGAGGGGAGCACCCTCTAAGCCGGAAAAGCGGAAAAGGAGACTATACATATGGACAACAGGAACAATAACAACCAATCGCGGTTTTTGTCGAAGTACGCCGTCAATCTGTGCGAGCTAGCTTCGACCGGTAAGCTCGACCCTGTGATCGGCAGGGACGACGAGATCAGAAGGGTCCTTCAGATCTTGAGCAGAAGGACCAAGAACAACCCTATCCTTGTAGGTGAGCCTGGAGTCGGAAAGACCGCTATCTCCGAGGGCATCGCCCAGAAGATCATCGACGGCGACGTGCCGGAGAACCTAAAAAGCAAGAAAGTGTATTCCTTGGACATGGGCGCCTTGATAGCGGGGGCGAAATACCAGGGAGAGTTCGAGGAAAGGCTCAAGGGAGTGGTGAAAGAGGTCGTTGACAGCGACGGGGAGATCATTCTCTTCATCGACGAGATCCACACCCTTGTCGGCGCCGGAAGGTCTTCCGGGGCCATGGACGCCTCGAATATTCTCAAACCAGCCCTCGCGAGGGGCGAGTTGAGGACTATCGGTTCCACAACACTGGATGAGTATCAGAAATATTTCGAGACCGACAAGGCCCTCGAGCGCCGTTTCCAGATGGTCATGGTGGACGAGCCTTCCACGGCCGAGTCTATCGCCATCCTCAGGGGCCTGAAGGAGAGGTATGAGAACCACCACAGGGTCAAGATTGAGGACGACGCCCTTATCGCCGCGGTCAACCTCTCCCACAGGTACATCACCAACAGGTTCCTCCCGGACAAGGCCATCGACCTTGTGGACGAGGCCGCCTCCAAGCTGCGCCTGGAGATGAACTCCGTCCCCGAGCCTCTCGCCGAGCTCAACAGCGACATCCGCCAGCTCGAGATCGAGAAAGAGGCGGTGAAGCGCGAGGGCATATCCCTGAAATCGGAGAAAATCGACAAAGAACTTGAGACGAGACTCGCGGAGAGGGAAGCCTTGATGAAAAGGTGGAATGACGAGAAAGACATTCTCTCCGGCCTCCAGGAGGCCCGCCAGAAGATGGAGGACTATAAAATAGAGGCCGCGGCCGCGGAGAGGTCGGGCGACTACGGTAAGGTCGCGGAGCTCCGCTACGGGAAGATGGCCGAGACCCAGAAGACCATCGACGAGCTGGAGGCGAGGCAGGCCTCGATAGAGAATCCCATCGTGACCGAGGCCGTGACTCCGCAGGACATCGCCGAGGTGGTCGCGAAATGGACCGGTATCCCGGTGCAGAAAATGCTCGAGAGCGAGAAGGAGAAACTCCTAAAGATCGAGGGCGAGCTGCACAAGAGAGTCGTGGGGCAGGATCTGGCCATCCAGGCCGTGGCTGACGCCGTCAGGCGCTCCCGTGCCGGGCTCTCCAACGAGAAAAGGCCCATAGGGTCGTTCCTGTTCATGGGTACCACCGGAGTGGGAAAGACAGAGCTGGCAAAGGCCCTGGCGGAATTCCTGTTCGACGACGAGAACATGATAACCAGAATCGACATGAGCGAGTACCAGGAGCGTCACACCGTGAGCCGCCTTGTCGGGGCGCCTCCGGGATATGTCGGCTATGACGAGGGCGGACAGCTCACAGAGGCTGTCAGGCGGAAGCCATATTCGGTAATCCTTCTCGACGAGATCGAGAAAGCCCACCCGGATGTGTTCAACGTCCTGCTGCAGGTTCTTGACGACGGGCGCCTTACCGACAACAAGGGCAGGACAGTGGACTTCAAGAACACCATCCTGATCATGACCTCAAATGTCGGGTCCGACATCATCGCCGGGTATATGGAGAAACTTCCTTCCGTGGGAGTCCCCGGAGCGGACCCTACCGAGGAGATGAAGGCAATCGCCCGCAGAAGGGAGATGCTCGAGGAGTGCAAGGGAAAGGTCATGGAAGTCCTCAAGCTCACCGTGAGGCCTGAGTTCCTCAACAGGATCGACGAGATCCTGATGTTCGACCCTCTGACCCGCAACGACATCCGCGACATCCTCCACATCCAGACCCGTCAGCTTCAGGACAAGCTCGCCGACGAGGGCGTGACCATCGAGTTCACAAAGGCCTTCGAGGATTGGATGGTCGAGGGCGGATACGATCCCGCCTACGGCGCCAGACCTATCAAGCGTCTGCTGCAGAGGGAGTTGGTCAACCAGCTGGCCAAGGAGATCCTCTCCGGAAGAATCCACAAAGATTCTGTCATCGAGGTTGACGCCGCCGGAGGAAGCATAGTCCTCCGGAACAAGTCCTGACTTTAGAAATCCTTCCCTTCGAACAGGGCCGTGCCGGAAGCGGACTGGCTCTTATGGGAGGAGGAGTTGAAGTTCCAGGTCAGGGACAAAGATATATTCGGATATTTCGGCCGCACGGTTGTCTTGGACATGAGTCCGGGAGCCATGCGGCTGTTTTGATATCTGGCGGTGTGGAACACGTCACGCGCGACAAGCGAGAGGGTCAAGCGGTCTTTTGACATCTGACGGCGGACTCCAAGATCGAAATAGGCGTAAGCCTTTTCCCAACCTTGGGTAAGAATCCTTGGGCCGACCGCGTGGGAGTCGAACTGGAGCCGGGTCTGCTTGGAGATCTGGAAAGTGTTCATCCAGTTGACCTGGTAGTAATACCCCCTCGCGTCGGAGCAAGCCTCGTTCCGGCTGACGAACCTGTAGTCGAAAACGCTTCCGGCTGCCGAGGTGGTCCACCACCCGGCCGGATGCCAAACCCCGCTCAACTCAACGCCAGCCTCATTCTGGTCTCCCGCGTTAACTATCCTGTCGAGGGTCACTCCCGGCTCATAAGCCGTCCTCACCCAGTCGCTTATGTCATTACGGAAGCGATGATACACCGTGACCCCGAAGCTGTCGCCCTTGCCGAAGGATTTCTGCCATCCGGCCTCCGAGCTATGGATATATTCAGGGCGGATGTCCGGGTTGCCTATCTTCTTGGTGTAATAGTCCTCATAAGTGATGTACGGCTCGAGGTTCCATATTCCCGGACGGTTGACGCGGTAGGAATATCCCGCCCGAAGGGTACCGGCGTTTCCAAGGTCATAGCTGATGTGGGCGGAAGGGAAGAGGTCGAAACGGCGGATATCCCTTGACGCGTCCACTATCTCAATGTCCATCCGGTCAAGGACCCTGTCCGCGCGGACTCCGGCGTCGAAGGACAGGCGTCCGACCTTCTCCCGGATCATGGCGTACAAGGAATGGACCTGACGGCGATAGTAGAAAGGGGTGGCGAGGTCTTCCTGCCAATCGAACTCCTTCGCCTCCCTGTCCCAGTATTTTATCCTGTAGCCTCCGTGCTCGCTGTAGGTCGTGTACTGGTAGCCGGCCTCGAGCTGGCCGCCCTCCCTGTAAGAGAGCTTGTAGGTCAGCGACCCGTCGCAGTCCCAATGGTGCTCCTCCTCGTAGCCCCGGGTGCCCTCGTAGCGCTCCCCGGACATGTCGAACATGTTGCTCTCGGTGTACTCGATGCTGTAGCTGTCGTACCTGAAGCGGTTCTGGACCGCTATCTCGTTCTTCTCGTCCGGACGCCAGACATATTCAAAGGAAGCCTGGAAAAGGTCTTTCATCAGGTTGTACCGGTCGTGGGAGTCGAAACTCCTGGTGTCGTCGTACCTCATGTCACCACCCCTCCAGAAATCGGTGCGCCCGCCTTGCAGGTCGAGGGAAAGGTTATGATGGCGACCATCCGAATATTGCCAACCGGCCCGTCCGACATAAGAGCCGTTACGGCTCCACCTCTCACCGACAGAGAGCGAGGTAGTCTCGACACCAAGCACCTCTGTCTTCTTCTCCTGGGTGAAATCGCTCCTGCCCTTAATCTCCTGGAAGTTCCCGCCGGCGTAAAAGTTATTCCTTCCTTTCCGGTAGTTGACGACCCCGTCGACGCTCCAGGTCCCGAGGGTGCTTCCGGTGGCCGTGAACAGGCCGCTCCACTGGTCGTAGGAGGATTTCTTGGTGGTGATGTTGATGATCCCGGCGTCACCGTCCGTCCTGTAACGGGCAGACGGCGTGGTGAGTATCTCGATGTCCTCTACCGAGGCGGCAGGAATCTGCTGGAGGGCGGCGGTCCCTTCGAGAGGGCTGAGTCTCCCGTCCACATACACCAGGAACCTGGTGCTGCCCCTGAAACTCATGTTCCCGTCGCTGTCAACAAGGACAGAAGGTAGCCCGGACAAGATGTCCACGGCCGTTCCTCCGGCGGAAGTGACTGATGACGAGCCGCTTATGAGTTGACGGTCGAGTTTGTAGACTATCCTGTTCTTCTCTCCGGTCACCGTTACCTCCTGAAGGCCGGTCGCGGCCCGCTCGAGTTTTATCACCCCGAGGTCGATAGAATCCGACGGTCCGAGTCTCAGTTTATCGCTGACGTAGGTGTCATAACCCATCATTTTCACCAGGACAAGAACCTCATCCTTTGATATCCCTTTCACGGTGAAACGGCCCTCGGAATCGGAGGCGCCGTAAGCGAGGACCTTGTCTTCCAAGTCCGTGACTATGACATCGGCGGCGACCAACGGCGAGCCGTCGGAGGCGTCAGCGACCGACCCGGTGACCGAATACGGGACAGCAGCCACCGATAACAGGGCTGATAATAAGATCGATAGAATGTTCAAATGGGGAAATCTAGAGTTTTAACGTTGATGCCAAGTCCGTTGTTATATAATTGAAAGCCGACCCGCAGCAACACGACGAGAAGATCCGGGCATACGCCACAAGGTCGTCCCACTTCTCAGAGGGAAGCCCGCCCGAAAGCGCCTCTCGTGTGATACCATTCTTGATCAGGCCGTAGATGAATCCGGCGTTGAAACTATCCCCCGCACCGATTGTGCTCACGGTCTCGACCGGTTCCACAGGAAACTCCAGGTCGAGCCCATGAATATCCATGACCCTCAACGGGGAGGCGCCGTCAGTGCGGATGAAATTACCGCAACGGCCAGAGATCTTATCCTCGAACACCTCTAAGGCGTCATGAAGCCCGAAAAGGGTCTCGAAGTCCTCACGGCTGCCCCTCACGACGTCGGCCAGGGAGAAGTTCTCCCAAAGGGCGTCCCCGATATTCCCGAGATCCTTCTGGTGTGACGGACGGAAATTGACATCGTAGTACAATATCGCGTCCCTCGACCTCGCGTATTCGAGGAAACGTCTCACCACAGGACGACTGGCGGGATTGAGCGCGTAAAACGACCCGAACAGGACGATGTCGTCTTTACGGATATCAGGATACATGAAATCCGGGCGCTCCTTCACCGGTTCCCTGTAAAACGAATACGAGGCGTCGTTGTTCCCGTCCAGGAAGGCCAGTGAGACAGGGGTCTTGACATCCAGGGTGTTGACAAACTCAGGATTCACCCCGTTGGAGGACATGAACTCCTTGATGATGGACCCGACCTTGTCACGGCCGACCTCGGAGAGGAAGACCGACGGGACACCGCATCTGCCGAGGGAGATCATAGAGTTGAACGTGGACCCTCCGGGAACGGCCTCTCTCGGCCTCCCGTCCTTGAAGACTATGTCATAGACAGTCTCCCCTATCCCTATCACTTTACGCATGGCTCAACTGAAATGAATCTCCTTGACAATCCTCTTAAGGCCTGATGCACGCTCAAGGTACCATAGGATAAACCTGATGTCTGTGGCCACGCACCTCGAATAATCCTTCTGATAAACCACCCCGCAAGCGAGTGACTCCTCGTTCCCGCCTGAGACGAGACCTAACAGGTGCCCTTCGGAGCTCAAGACCGGGGAGCCTTGGCTGCCGTCGGAGAAGTCGTTGTCTATCAAGAAATCAACAACCATCCCGTGTCTCTTTCCCCCGATCCTGAAGCCCCACCTGCCCCAGAACCCTTTCGACAGGAGAGAGCGATATCGCTGGGGTATCTCATATTCCCGGAGCAACCCCTCGGGAACGGTGTACCAGCCGAGGTACTCGCCGTCTCTCGGGGAATAACCATCGACAGTCCCGAAAGAAACCCTCATGGTGGAGTCGGCGTCGGGATACGACGGGACGCCGCTTCCTGTCTCGCCCATATGGATATAACGGACATATTCCCTCGAGAGATGACCCGCCTTGTCAAGAGTCTCCCTGTGGTTCCCGCGGCTGTCAAAAACCTCAAGCGGACAATCCGACAAAAACCTCAGCAGGGTGTCCTCCTTGATGTCGTCGGCCGAAGCCATCTCACGGATCTTTTTCTCCGAGGAAAGGTAACTCCCGCCCCACAGAAACTCCGCCGCCGCCACGTAGTCGTAGCCGAACCGGTCCTGGATCCACCTCTGGAAAGGTCCGTAATAATAGCTGTCGAGATTGGTGAAGAATTCCCGTAACGCGAACGTTATCAGCTCTTTCTCCACCTTTGGGTCCGTGTCCCGGACTCCGGACAGCAAGATTTCCTTCATTCTCTCGAGACTTCCGGCGGTTGACGCCTCGCGAAGGTATCCGAAAGCGTAAGAGCCATTCACGAGCGTTTCCCTCCGCCATATCTTGTCCCCCTCCACGGGAGCGATTCCCTGGAATGTCTCCCGTAAATCCTTAAGGAACCAATCCGGCATCCACCTCTCGTAGGCTTCCTTGGAGGAGACAAGTCCCCGGCGCCCGCAGGAAGCCTCCAGGCCACGCCCGAAACCAAGTTCTTTTTCCAGAAAAGAGACCCTGGTATAATACTTCATCCTGACAGCGGGGTCGGACTCTATACACCGGTTCAATAACTCCAACCGTCCGGCCGCGAGAGTGTTGTAGACCGGAACCTCGACATACTCCTTCATCTTTACAGCCGCCGAGGAAAGGTACCGTTCCGTATGGGCGGGGAACCCGGCCGTCATCGTGAGATCACCCTTGTAATACCCTTCAAGGGAAACGCCCAGCGTGTGCCCGGTGAGTGCCGGGACTCCATTCTCATAAATCCTGAGCAGGGCGAAATCGCAGCCATGCGCGGGCCATGACCATTCCCCTCCCGGCCGGGCCAGGCTTTGGGGCGGCACGCATACCAGACGGATGTCATCATAGACCTTATACGCCGATATATAGGCGCTTTCCCCTTCCCACACCGAAGACATCTTGCAATAGAGTCCTGTTGAACGGGCGTACGCGGCCTCGAGCCTTGCGGCGATCACGGCCAGGTCTTTCAATTCTCTCTCCATCGAACGGACCTCGCCAGAAACATCGAAAACCTTTATGAGCGAATATATCCTCTCTCCCTTCAATGGAATCTCGTTCTCGTCAGCGGCCGCGTTGAAACCGTCCCTGAGGAGTTTCCTCCCCTCCTCACCGAGAGTCTCCATGTAAGACACTATCGAGGCCGAGCTCGTCAACACGAGGCCTCTGTCCGAGATAACGCCTCCGGAGTACCGGAAATCAAGTGACACCACAGCGGGAGAGACATCGCCAACCGATATCCTTAAACCCCGCTGTCTGGCGACTCTCTCGAGTCCCGGATCTTGAATCATCCAAAGCCCCTCGCCAGCCATGGCCGGCAAGGAGAACAGAAGGATTAAAGAATATGCAAGGGTCTTCGGGAACCTCATTACCTCTCGCGGATGACGTCGCCGTGATCCTTGATGACAGCCTCCTTCCATTTGTCGGTATAACCAGGATTGGTGATCCCGGCGGGAGTGCCATTGTTGAATTGGGAGTGCTTGAATGAGCCGTCCTCATTCTGCGCCTTCACGTTACCGTCGATGAACTTCACGGTTATGAGCTCCTCGAGGGCCACCCAGTTCTCGAACTGTCCCTGGGCTGTATTAACCGAATATTCGGTCAACATCTTCTTGACAGGGGCGAACCAATCCTTGGCGTCAAGCCCTTTCTTCTCCGCCTTGGGGAGTATCGCGTTGTAGGCGGCCAGGGCCTTGGCGTCCATCTCCGCGACCTTGGTGAACATCTGCTCGTTCTCGAACTTGTCGATGGCCTCGCGCACGGTGGGCGCCATTATGTTGTAGGCCTTATAGCAATCGTTCGCCACTCGGTTGTTGATCCAGAAAGACGAGGTGGCGGAATATTCCAACATATTCCCGTTGCCGACCCTGAAGCACTCGGGCACAGCCTCCGTGTTGGAATATATCGGGGTAATGTAGGAAGTCGCCGCGTCGTCAGTCCCGAACCAGATCAGGCCGCCGACCACGTCGGGAAGGTCATGCCTTGCCTGGGCAACGAACCAGAAACCGGTCTGTTGGGTAGCTATCGCCCTCTCGTTGACATAGTTCCATCCGTCTTTGGAGAATCCCATCGGCCTCCACCTGTAAGGAAGGGCGTTGCCGCCGGCACCTATGTCGGTGGTCATGTCTAGAGGCGTTCCCTCGAAATGATCCCTCATAGCGTCGGCCACGTCTTTGACGGTTATCTTCTTGGAAGGCTTCACGAACAGCGGCATCCTGCGTGAAAGATCCTTACCCATGATGTAGTCATGATAGGCGGAGGCAGGCTCGGTGACCATCTCGCCGTCCTTCTCATAGGTGAACTCACCGCCGGTCAGGATGTTGAAGGCGCTCCAGGCCCTCGCGTCGCAGGCCCTGGCCCCGCCGAAATCAATGGGGTTGAAAGCCGCGCTGTAGTCGAAATCCTTGTCCTCTCCGCTGAACCATCCTTTCTCCCTCGCGAACTCGATCATCCCGGGAGCGAACACGCAATTCTCCGGATCGTTCTGGGGGAAAGTCTGTATGCGGGCCTGGTTGGCGTGCGAGCAGATGTACCCGTCAGGTATCCTGATGGCGACATAGTTGATGCCTTTGTTGTCGGGGCCCTTGCCCACGAGATCCATAACCCAGGCCTCATCCTTGTCGGCTATAGAGAAAGATTCTCCGGAAGAGGCGTAACCATATTCATTGGCAAGTTCCACGATTATCCGGATGGCCTCCCTGGCCGTCTTGGCCCTCTGGAGGGTGATGTAGATCAAAGAGCCGTAATCCATCACTCCCTTCGGATCCCTCAGCTCCCGGCGGCCGCCCCAGGTGGTCTCGCCGATGATGAGCTGGTACTCGTTCATGTTGCCGACCGTCTTGTATGTCCGGGGCACCTGAGGGATCGACCCCAACGGACGATAGGAGTCCCAGTCTATGACCTTCAGCTCCGAGCCGGCCTTCCACACCGCGGCCGGGTGGAAATACAACTCGCCGTAGAGCACATGTGAGTCAGCGGCGTAGGACACGATGTTTGAGTTGTCGGCGCTGGCGCCACGTGTCACGATGATGTTGGTACAGGCTTTGCTCGAGGGATCTCCGGCGAGAAACGCGGAGAAGGCCAAAGCGATGGCGAAGAATGCTTTCCTTGTCATTTTGTGTTTATTCGATTATTGTTTACTTTTGTCTGTTTTTATCACAGATTGTAAAGATATGAAAAAAATATTGTTCGCGGCTATCGGCTCGCTCATTTCAATCGGAGCCGCTTTCGCCCAGCAGCAACAGATGTCTCCCGAGGAGAAAGCCAAGAAGATGGACGAGTTCATCCAGCAACAAGTGGACAAGCTCGAGAGTTCCCTGAAGCTGGAGGACTGGCAGGTGTTTTACGCGGACTCTATCCTGAACCACGATTACCGCGCCCTTCAGGAAGAGTTGGATGGCCTCACCGACGCCAAGGTCTCCAACGCCGACCTCTACACGCAGGCCAGCGACAAATGGGCCGAGCGGATCTACAACGCCATGAACAAAATCCTCGATGAGGAGCAGTGGGCTAAATACCTGAAAAGCGGGGCGGCCCGTGAGAAGAAGGCCAGGGACAAGAGGAGAGCCAAAGCCAGTGAGGCCATTAACAAAGTAAAGTAAATCAGAGTATTATAATGAAAGAAGCGATTGACCAGTTGCTCGGGCAGATAGCGGCCCTTAAAGCCAACAACGCCAAGGAGGTGGAGGAGGCCAGGGTTAGGTTGCTCGGAAAGAAGGGTGAGATCACCAGGCTGTTCGAGGAGTTCAGGACTTGCAGCCCCGAGCTCAAGAGGGAATTCGGGAGAAGGCTGAACGAGCTGAAACAGGCGGCGACCGCCAAGATTGAGGCTCTGAGGGAGGAGACCGCCTCCGCGGTCATCCCGGAAGGCCCCAAGGAGGATTTGAGCATGCCCGGTGTCCCGTTCGCGCTAGGGTCGAGGCATCCGGTCTCGATTGTGCGTCAGGAGATTGTCGATATATTCAGGAAATTCGGCTATGATGTGGCGGAAGGGCCCGAGATCGAGGATGATTACCATGTCTTCGAGGCTCTTAACTTCCCTCCCAACCATCCGGCCAGGGACATGCAGGACACCTTCTTCGTGTCGGCCGGTCACCCCAACCCCCTGCTGCTCAGGACCCACA
Organism: uncultured Bacteroidia bacterium; assembly: GCA_902797035.1. Classification (GTDB taxonomy): domain Bacteria; phylum Bacteroidota; class Bacteroidia; order Bacteroidales; family UBA932; genus Cryptobacteroides. Next base: position 14,495 of record CADBRH010000098.1, read on the forward strand.
CGTCCTCTGTCCAGGTCAGGGCCATGGAGACGATGAAACTCCCCATCAGGGTGATCTGCCCCGGCAGGGTGTTCCGCAACGAAGCAATCTCAGCCCGCGCCCACTGCATATTCCATCAGGTCGAGGGCCTCTACATCGACGAGAATGTGACCTTCGCCGACCTGAAGCAGTCCATCCTTCTTTTCGCGAGGGAAATGTTCGGTCCCGACACCGCTATCCGCATGAGGCCGTCCTACTTCCCGTTCACCGAGCCCTCGAGTGAGGTCGATGTGAGTTGCAACATCTGCCACGGCAAGGGTTGCAACATCTGCAAGGGTACCGGCTGGCTCGAGATCATGGGGTGTGGAATGGTCGACCCGAACGTCTTGGAGGCGTCCGGGATCGACAGCAAGAAATATAGCGGTTTCGCTTTCGGGATGGGTCTGGAAAGGATCGCCATGCTGAAGTGGCAGGTCAACGACCTGCGTCACTATTTCGAGAACGACCTACGTTTCCTGGCCCAGTTCAAGACAGCCGTGGAAGTGTAGGGCTTATTGCCTTTTATCGGTGATTGTGACACCCGGGTAAGCGGAGGGATCGAAAGTGACCTCCGCTTTCTTGACACCCAATGAATAGTCACGGATGGTTATCGTCACTCCTTTTGCCTTGGCTATCATGCTGACTGGCAGATAGTTCGCCTTTGAGACGACGAGATCCATCCTCTTGGGGTCATCCTTGACCTTATTGGACTTTGACTTGTCACAACGGATCTGCCAGGCGTCCGCGGTCTCGCCCACAAGTTTCACATCATACCCTTTCGCGACGTCCCTGACCATGTCTTGCTGATTATTTGAGGAGTCGCCGCTTCTTTTCACGTATTCAATGACAATCTCGTTCGATTTGGGCGTATATGTCCAGGACGTGTCTTTAACCATCCACATGATGTTCTTCTCCCCCTTGATCTCCACTTCCGAGCGGCTATAGTCGCCCAACAATTTCATCAACGTGGACATCTGGCCGAGGATAGGGAAACGCATCTCGAAAATCATGGAGAATCCCTCGGCATCCCCTTTGTCCATTTCTTTGTTCATGCGATCGATGATCTCGTCGGCCGTCTGAGCCGACGCGAAAGCGGAAAACGCCATCAGGATGACGGCGACAAGCGATAATTTTCTCATATCCTTAACGAAATTATAACGATTCCAGATTAGTCTATGCGAATATAAAAAAAATTCAACGAAAAAAATTTGCTCGTTTCCAAAAATGTTGTACCTTTGCCATCCCGATTCACCAAAACGGGAGTTAGACAAAACACTGCGGAAATAGCTCAGTTGGTAGAGCACGACCTTGCCAAGGTCGGGGTCGCGAGTTCGAGTCTCGTTTTCCGCTCTGAAAGCAGACAGGCAGCCGTAAGGTTGCCTGTTCTGGTTTCATATTGCTGACGACG
>CADBRH010000099.1 GCA_902797035.1 uncultured Bacteroidia bacterium
GCCAAGGCCAACAAGATCAAGCCGGTGCTTTGCACCCTCGTCCCCTCCGCCTACATCCGCTGGCGCCCCGCGTTGAAGGACACCAAGGAGCAGGTGGCCCGCCTGAACGCCATGATCAAGGAATACGCCAAGGCCCACCGTTACAAGTTGGTCGATTACGCCACCGTGCTGGCGGACCAGAACGGGGAGACCAGGGCCGACTTGTCAGGAGACTCAGTCCACCCCAACCTGGCTGGTTACAAGATCATGGAGGAGACCTTGATGAAGGTCATCAAGTAAGATTACCGGATATTCGCTATGCTCATGATGTCGGCGAAAACGCCGGCGGCTGTGACGTCGGCACCGGCGCCATAGCCTTGGATGAGCATGGGGTGCTTGTTGTAGCGCTCGGTGGTGAGCAGGATGATGTTGTTGGAGCCGTCCAGCACGTAGAAAGAGTGCTGCATGGGGATCTCCCTCAATGAGACAGAGCACTTCCCGTTGTCGTTCCTGGCGACGAACCTCCATCTCTTACCCTCGGCCTCGAGCCTTTTACGCCCGGCCTCGAAAGAGGCGTCGAGTTGGGGAAGCTTGGCCCAGAACTCCTCCAGGGAGCACTCGAAGAAGGATGGCGGGATGAAGAGGTTGGCCTCGACGTCTTCCATGTTGACCTCATAGCCGGCCTCGCGGGAGAGGATGACCAGTTTCCTGATGACGTCCTTCCCGGAGAGGTCCACCCTCGGGTCCGGCTCGGAGAAGCCCTGCTCCTTCGCCATTCTGACAGTCTGGCTGAAGGGGACATCCTCGGAGATGTTGTTGAATATGAAATTCAAGGTCCCGCTGAGCACCGCCTCCATCTTGAGGATCCTGTCCCCGCTGTTCCGGAGGTCGTTGATGGTGCCGATGATGGGAAGCCCGGCCCCCACATTAGTCTCGAACAGATACTTCACCCCGCGGGTCCTGGAAATATCCTTAAGCCGCTTATAGTCAGGGTAGTCCGAGGAGGCGGCTATCTTGTTGGCGGCCACCACGGAGATACCTCGGCTCAGGAAACCCTCGTAAAGGGCGGCTATCTCCGCGCTGGCGGTGCAGTCCACGAACACGGAGTTGAAGATATTCATCCCGATCACCTCGTCCCGCAGTTTGGAGGTAGTGAGGGACACGCCTTTCTCCAGGTCTTCCCTCCAATTCGAGAGATCCAGACCGTCGCGGTCGAAAATTCCCTTGACACTCCTGGCGATCCCCACGACATTGATTTTGAGGTTATGCTCCTCCATCAGTTTCTCCCTTTGGCCCTGGATCTGGGCGAGGAGGCGCCCGCCGACGGTCCCGATGCCGCAGACGAACAGGTTGAGTTCCTGGTATTGTGACAGGAAGAAACTGTCATGGATGACGTTGAGAGCCTTGTGGAGCTGGCCGCGGTCCACTATGAACGAGATGTTGGACTCCGAGGCGTCCTGGGCGAAAGCCTTCACGCTGATCCCGTCCCTGCCGAGGGTGGTGAAAAGCTTACCGGCTATTCCCGGGGTATTTCTCATGTTGTCTCCGATCACGGACACGGCGGCGAGACCTTCCTGGATCTTGACGGGGGAGAGGGAGCCGTTCTCGATCTCCCTCGCGAAGGTCCCGTCGAGGACGGTCTTCGCCTTCGGGGCGTCCTTGCGGCTCACGCCGATGGATATTCCCGTCTCGGAGGCGGACTGGCAGACCAGGAAGGCGCTGATCCTCTCGAGCGCCAGGGCGGTGAATATCCTGCAGTTCACGCCGACTACTCCGGCCATGGAGGTTCCCGAAAGAGTTATCAGGCAGATGTCGTCGATCGAGGATATTCCCCGGATAGCCCTCTCGCCGGCGGGAGAGCCTGTGGCGAGTATCGTGGTCCCTGCCCCGGATGGGTTGAAGAGATTCTTCACGACGGTAGGTATGCCTTTGGAATTAACGGGGAAAAGGGCGGGGGAATATATCAGGCCGGCCCCGAAGTTGCAAAGTTCCATCGCCTCCCGGTAACTCATCTCCTCGATCAGGTAGGCCGTCTTCACCGCCTGGGGATCGGCTGTCATGAAACCTTCCTTGCCGGTCCAGATCTCAAGCCGGGCGGCGTCATTGGAGGCCGCGATCAGGCTGGCGAGATAGTCGGCCGCTCCTTTCTCAAGGTCGGTCAGCTCGCTGGCCGCGAAGCCGTCGGGTATTATCCCAGGGACTATCACCTTCCCCGCGTGTGGAGTGAGGATCTCAGGGTGGCCGGCCAGACAGGTTTGTGGAGACGCTGTCATGGAACCGGGGACCATGGCTTGGACCGGCTTCACTTTCTCCAGGGGGACGACAATGATGGCGTCACCTTCAGTGGAGTCTATCACAGACTTGATTCTCAATAGGTTCTGGTCATCTCCGAAAAGGTCGGCACTGAATTGAAGGACTATCATTTCTTTTTTTTGCATATATCCGTGGAAAAAGCGTATCTTGGCTCGGTTAATAACAACAGCTATGAGGAAGTTCCTGTTGAAACTGCTTATGGGCGCGTCCCTGACAGCCTCGGTTTTCCTGTTCCAGTCATGTTACGGTGTCCCCACTGAAGTCCGCGATATCCCTAGGAACGCCGTCGAGTCCAATACGGACGAGACCGTGATCCAAGAGGATCTTGAGACCGTCGTGGAGCAAGAGGACGCCCCGGCCTCCCTTGACTAGTCCATAGTCTCCTTTATATTGTACTGGTTCCTTTCCTGGGAGTTGCGTGAGATCATCTCGCAGATGAACCCGGCCAGGAAAAGAATCACACCCATCATCACGGCCACGAGCGCCAGGTAGAACAGGGGCTGGTCAGTGACAGCCCTGTAAACGACCCCTTTGGACTGGTGGACCAGCTTGGCCACGATGATCCAGACCGTCATCACGAAACCGACCAGGAACATAAGCAGGCCGGAAAAACCGAAGAAATGCATCGGTTTCTTGCCGAAAACGCTGAGGAACCACAATGAGAGAAGGTCGAGGAAGCCGTTGACGAACCGCTCCATGCCGAACTTGCTCTTGCCGAACTTGCGTTTCTGGTGCTTTACCGGTTTCTCGGTGATCTTGTCGTAGCCGGCGTTCTTGGCGAGATAAGGGATGTACCTGTGCATCTCCCCGTAGACCTCGATGTTTTTGACAACCTCGTTCTTATAAGCCTTGAGGCCGCAGTTCATGTCATGGAGCTTTATACCGGTGATCTTACGGGCTGTGGCGTTGTAAAGCTTGGATGGCAGGTTCTTGGTCACCTTGTTGTCCTGACGGTGTTGTTTCCATCCGGAGACCACGTCGTAACCGTCCTCCACAATCATCCTGTACATCTCGGGAATCTCCTCGGGGGAGTCCTGAAGGTCCGCGTCCATGGTCACGACAACCCTGCCCTCCGCCTTGGCGAAACCGTGGTACAGAGCGGCTGACTTACCGTAATTGCGGCGGAAGGAGATGCCTTTGATCCTGTCGTCCCCCTCCCCGAGTTCCTTGATTCTCGCCCAGGAGCCGTCGGTGCTGCCGTCATCCACGAATATCACCTCGTAGTCATAACCGGCCGCTTCGGTGACACTCCTGATCCAGGCGAGCAGCTCGCCGAGGGAATCCTCCTCGTTGTACAGGGGGACTATGATGGAAAGGTCTTTTGAATATTCCATAGATATTATTGATTGTCAATGGGTTCTTCCATCCCGGAGAAGGGGTCGTTCGGGGCGATGTTCCTGGCGAACAGGGTGGAGTACAACCACCCCCAGAGGAAACAGTAGATCACCGATCCGACCGCGATGTAATATGGCATTTTAGGCAGCATCCTCTCGAGAGCGGCCTCGGAGTTGGAGTCCATCATGGAGGCGTAGGATTCCTTGACAGTCGCCATGATCTCTTCCATGGAGCCGGGGGAGAATACCATGAAGTTCACAACCGCCCAGGCGGCCACGATTATCGAGGAGAAGAGCGCCAGTTTCATCCCGTACCGCTGGAGACGTGGGTAATCGATCCCCTCGAAAGAGGTATGGAACCGCTTCATCAGGTACCTGAAAAAGACGGCGCACAGGACCAGTTTGCCGGCCCAGGCCAGAAAGTGGACCGCGCCGCCGAGAAAACCTGGGATTTTGCCTGTGAGGGTGCCGATGAGCTCGGCCGCTATTGTCACGGCCGCCATGACGAGCCCGGCCAGCGCCGCGCTGTTCCAAGACTCGCCCGATGTGAATTCTTTCTTCATAAGTCTTAACCGCATGGAATATGCAAAAATAGCAAAATTATTGTTAACTTTGCCGACTGTCTAATAAATAGGATTATGATCAACATCACATTCCCTGACGGTGGAGTCAGGTCTTACGAGAAAGGAGTGACAGGTCACGAGATCGCCATGAGCATAAGCCCGCGGCTGGCCGAGGAGGTACTCGCCGTCGCGGTCAAGCCTTCGGGCGACACCACGATAGGCAAGGGACAGACTGTCGACCTTAACCGTCCCATCAACGAGGACTGCTCGATAGTCCTTCTGAAGTGGGAAGACGACGAGGCCAAGAGGGTGTTCTGGCATTCCTCGTCCCACTTGATGGCCGAAGCCCTCGAGGAGCTTTATCCCGGGGTCAAGTTCGGTATCGGGCCGGCGATCGAGAACGGTTTCTACTACGATGTTGATCTAGGGGATCACCAGATCACCGACGCCGACTTCCCGAAGATCGAGAAGAAGATGCTCGAGCTCGCCAGGGAGAAGCAGGACTTCACCAGGATTGATGTTCCCAAGGCCGAGGCTCTGAAACATTTCACGGAGAAGGGCGACCAATACAAATGCGAGCTTATCAGCGAGCTTGAGGACGGTACCATCACATACTACACCAACGGCCGTTTCACCGACCTCTGCCGCGGCCCCCACCTCCGCGACACCGGCGTCATCAAGGCCGTAAAGCTGACAGCGTTGGCCGGGGCGTACTGGCGCGGCGACGAGACCCGCGGGCAGCTGACCAGGATTTACGGTATCACCTTCCCCAAGAAGTCGATGCTCGACGAGTACCTCGTGGTCCTCGAGGAGGC
>CADBRH010000100.1 GCA_902797035.1 uncultured Bacteroidia bacterium
CCGCCGACGAAGATGTACTCCTGCTCCTCGGGATCGTCCTTCGGGAGAAGGAACTCCCCGAACGGGCCGCTGATCCAGACCTTATCGCCCGGCTTACGTGTGAACACGTAGGACGAGGCCACTCCCGGAGGGACGGGCAGCATCTTGAAGACGCCTCTGGGCTGGCTCCTGTCGAAAGGAGGAGTAGCGATACGGACGTTGAGCTTGATGACGTTCTTCTCGGCCGGATACGAGGCCATGGAGTAGGCGCGGACAGTCGGGACGGTGTTCTTGTGCTTGATGCCGAAGAAACCGTACTTCTCCCAGTCGCCCCTGTACTCGGGGGCCACGTCGATGTCGGCGAAGTCGATGTCATATTCGGGAATATCGATCTGGATGTACTCTCCGGACTTGAACTCGATGTTCTCTCCCTCGGGAAGTTTGACGGTGAACTCCTTGATGAAGGTGGCCACGTTGTCGTTGCTTATAACCTCGCACTCGAGTTTCTTCACGCTGAGGGTTGAGTCGGGGACCTGGATCTTGATGTTGTCCTTGATCTTCACCTGGCAGCCGAGGCGGTAACCGTCCTTGATCTGCTTGCGGTTGAAGAAGCCCTTCTCGGTAGGGAGGATTGTTCCGCCGCCCTCGAGGACCTGCACCTTGCACTGGCCGCAATTGGCCTTACCGCCGCAGGCGGAGGGGAGGAATATTCCCTGGTCGGCGAGGGTGTGCATCAGGTCGCCGCCGAGAGGAACCTCAAGGCTCTTCTTCCCGTCGTTGATGTCGATGCAGACAGAGCCCGAGGGGGTGAGTTTCGCCTTGATGACAAGAAGGAGGGCCACAAGGATGAGCGTCACGACGACGATTGTCGCTATGGCTCCGATGATAGTGTTGAACATAGTCTTACCTCCTTCTTTAAAGTGATATACCCATGAAAGTCATCATCGCGATGGCCATGAGGCCGACGGTGATGAACGTGATTCCGAGACCCTTCAACGGGGCGGGGACGTTGCTGTAGGCCATCTTCTCGCGGATCGCCGCGAGGGAGACGATAGCGAGGAACCAGCCGATTCCCGAGCCGAGGGCATAAACAGCCGACTCACCGATGTTGACGAAATCCTTCTGCTGCATGAAGAGCGAGTCTCCGAGGATAGCGCAGTTGACGGCGATAAGGGGAAGGAATATTCCTAAAGCGGAATAGAGGGACGGGCTGAATTTCTCTACGACCATCTCGACGATCTGCACGATGGCGGCGATGACGGCGATGAAGATGATGAAACTGAGGAAACTCAGGTCCACCCCCTTGATCAGGGCGTCGGGAGCCAGGACATACTTGTTGAGCAAGTAGTTGATCGGCAGCGTCACGAGCAGCACGAAAATAACCGCTACACCAAGGCCGGCGGCTGTCTTCACATTCTTCGATACCGCAAGGTATGAGCACATACCCAGGAAGTAAGCGAAGATCATGTTGTCAACGAATATTGACTTGACGAATAAGCTGATGTATTCCATAACCTTGCTGTTTGATTATTTCTCCTGCAAATCTTTCTGGACGCTCCTCTGAACCCACACGATGCATCCCAGGAGGATGAGCGCGAAAGGAGGGAGGATCACCAGGTTGTTGGGTGTGTAGCCGAGCCATCCGAGGACATCGACACCGAAAAGGGTGCCGCTGCCGAGAAGCTCGCGGAAGAAAGCGACGATGAGAAGTATCAGACCGTAGCCTGCTCCGTTGGCGACTCCGTCAAGGAACGAGGGCCAGGGCTTGTTGCCGAGGGCGAAAGCCTCGATACGTCCCATGACGATACAGTTCGTGATGATCAGGCCGATGTAGACGCTAAGCTGTTTGTCAATCGCGTAGGTGGCCTCGAAGGACTTCAGGATCTGGTCCACGAGAATAACCATCATCGCGACCACGACCAGCTGCACGATGATGCGGACGCGGCCGGGGATGGTGTTCCTCAGCAGCGAGAGGATCAGGCTGGAGATGCCGCAGACCACGATGACTGACAGAGCCATCACTAGCGCGCCCTTCATCGTGACCGTGACGGCCAGCGAAGAGCAGATACCGAGGACAAGGACGGTTATAGGGTTGCCCTTGAAGATCGGGTTGAGTATTGTTTCTTTCAATTTCGCGTCCATGGTTTATTCCTCCTCAGCGTTTTTGTTCTCACAGCAGTCGTCGCCTTCCTCGCATGCGCCGTCGCCACAGCAGTCACCACCTTGGGGGGCGGCGATCTTGAAATAGGCGGCGTACGCCCCGAGCCAGGTGTCGATGGCGGCTTCAAGGCCGTTGGAAGTCATTGTGGCTCCGGTGATAGCGTCGATCTTATTGTCAATCACGGAAGTGCCGTCGGCGTTCCTGGGGGCTCCTCCCTTCACGATGTCAAACACGTTGGCGGTGGTGAAATCGGCACGCTCCCCGCTGAACTCGGCCTGGAATGCTGGATCGTCCTTGATCTTGGCGCCAAGGCCGGCGGTCTCGCTCTCATGGTCGAAATACGCTCCCTTGATGGTGTTGGAGGAGGGTTCGAAGGCTATGTAGCCCCAAACCGGTCCCCATAGTCCGGCGCCGTAGACGGGAACGACCGTCACACCGTTCTTGAATATGAACACGGGAATCTCGGCGTCGCTACCGTCTTTGATCTTGTAGTTCTGTTTCTTGAGATCCTTGGGTGAATAGACCTGATCGAGATCGAGGTCGTCGATCTTTTTGCCGTCTAGACCTACCGTGAAGGCGTTATCGATCTCCTCCGCGTACTTGGCCAGCACAGCCGTGTTGCCCATCTTCTGGAGATCGGCCTTTGTGGCGAAGCCGGCGGCTGTCATCATCTGGGAGATAGTGTCGGCCTTCTCGTTGGCCTCCTGCTTGCTCTTAAGTCCCTGGGACACGAAAGCCAGAATCGCCGCGACCAAAGCTACGATGATGGTCGTGTAGATGATAGTATAGATGTTACTGTTGGTATTCATATCCTTGTACAATTAAGCGATAGAGACTTTCCTGGCCCTTCTCTTCGTGGCGCTTGATGTCACGCAGTGGTCGATGAGAGGAGCGAAGGTGTTCATTAGCAGGATAGCGAGCATCATTCCCTCGGCGTAGCCGGGGTTGAAGAACCTGACGGTCACGCACAGGGCGCCGATAAGGAACCCGTAGATCCACTTGCCGCGCTCTGTCTGGGCGGATGTGACAGGATCGGTGGCCATGAAGACCGTTCCGAAGGCGAATCCTCCCATAACAAGCTGGTAGTAAGCGGGGACATCGGTCACTCCGAAAGCGGTTCCGAGCCAGCCCACGAGGAGGGCTCCGGCCACGGAGGAGACCATGATCTTCCAACTGGCGACTCCGGTCCAGATGATGATGAAGGCGCCGATGAGAATCGCGATCACGGAAGTCTCACCGACAGATCCGGGAACAGTTCCGGCGAACATGTTCCAGAAACTGAATCCGGCGTTGGAGATGGCGTCCATGGCGCCCTGGCCCTCAGTCAGATAAGAGAGGGGAGTGGCGCCGGTGATGGCGTCGGCCCCGCAACGGCGGGCGATCCAGACCTGCGACCCGGACATGGCGCTCGGGTAGGAGAAGAAGAGGAACGCGCGGCACAGGAGTGCCGGGTTAAGGAAGTTCATGCCGGTGCCTCCGAAGACCTCCTTGCCGAATATGACCGCGAAAGCGACCGCGACGGCGAGCATCCAGAGTGGCACGTCAACGGGAACGATCAGGGGGATCAACATACCGGTGACGAGGTAGCCCTCATTGACTTCCTCGCCTTTGATCTGCGCCCCGGCGAACTCGATCCCGAGACCGACGATATAGGACACGAGATAGAGAGGAATGACCTTCCAGAGGCCCCACCAGAACTGGCTCCAGAATCCGGGTAGGTCGCCGACGGCGAGATTGTGCTGATAGCCGACGTTCCACATGCCGAAGAGGGCGGCGGGCACGAGGGCCAGCACGACTATGATCATGACTCTCTTGATGTCGATGGAATCCCTCACGTGGGAGCCCTTGGACGTAACCGTCGCGGGGACACGGAGGAAGGTGTCAAAGGCATCCCATGTGGAATGCAGCCATCCCAACTTGCCGCCTTTCTCGAAAAGGCCGGGTTTCACTGTATTTTCTTCCATAGTCATCGCCTTTTATGCCATTTCCTTGATCATAAGGCCGATACCCTCGGAGATGATGGCCTGGATGTCGTTCTTGGAAGGATCCACGAACTCGCAGAGGGCCAAGTCCTCGGGAAGAACCTCGTAAATACCGAACTGCTCCATCTTGTCGATGTCGCCCGCCAGGCAGGCTTTGATAAGATAGACAGGGAATATGTCCATGGGCAGCACCTTGCCGTAAACATCGGAGCAGACGAAGGCCCGCCTACCGCCGTGGGTGTTGGTGTCCATGTTGTACTTCTTCTTGGGAAGCATCCAGGAGAAATAGGCCATGGAGGAGCTGAACTGGTTGAAACGAAGAGGATTCGCCCAACCGAGGATCTCCCTATCGCGGCCTTCCCTAAGGATGGTGACCTGGTTGTCGAAGAAACCGAGGTAGCCGTCTTTGCCTACACTCTCGCCAGAGAGGACGTCACCGCTGACGAACCTGTTCTCGACCTCCGGGTCGAAGCAGCCCTCGAGGGCGCTGACCGGGGTGCCGGGAAGGGCGTCGACGTAACCGGTCTTCAACGCGGCGGGTCCTGTGACCGCCACCTTGCGTCCGAGAACGACCTTGCCCTGGGTGAACAGTTTGCCGATGGCGGCGAGAGCCAGGAGACTCAGTGTCCAGACAGTCTCGCCCTTCTTAATGGGGGAGATGTGGCTGATTTGGACTCCCACATTGCCGGCGGGATGTTTCTTGGCGACAACGGTGTGGATCGCGGCGGCCTTGAGACCGGCGAAAGCGGAACCCTCGCCGTTGACGCAGACATGGACCTTGGCGATCTTGGAGACCGCTGTCACTCCTGCCTGGATGGCGTCGAGCTCACCGTTGAACACGTAACCAGTGTCGGCCGCCAGAGGGGCGGTCGAGAACGCGGACACGAACACGGCCTTCGGTGTCAGCGCCGGGTTGGCGACGACTCCGTAAGGCCTTTGGATGATGAATGGCCACAAACCACTCGTGAGAAGGGCCTTCTTGACTTCCTCGCCCGTGAGGGCGCCGGGATCCTTGACCCCGAAGTCAACAACCTCGCCGGCGCCGTCGGCTTTGACCAGCACCGCGAGGAGTTTGCGCTTCTCACCCCTGACAATCTCCTTCACAGTACCGCTCACGGGAGAGGTCAGGAGAATAGCAGGGTTCTGTTTGTCTGCCAAAACAGGCGATCCCGCGAGCACTTTGTCACCCTCGGCCACCAGAAGTCTCGGGGAGAATCCCTTGAAGTCGGTGGGCTTCACGGCGACTATGTCAGGCGCGATCGTTCTCATTGTCTCGAGGGCGGCCTCCCCGTTGATGGGGATGTTCAGCCCTTTTCTCAACACGATGTTGTTTGACATTATTGATAACAGATATAAAGTTGATAGATTTCTCTCTCTATAATTCGCGAATTTACTCATTTTTTTCGGGAAAAAGCTGTATTTTCGTGCCATTATGGAAAACAATGAGAGCGCTATTCATGAGGGGCTGAACGCGGAGCAGAGAAAGGCGGTCAGCGCGATAGACGGACCCGCGTTGATTGTGGCCGGGGCCGGTTCAGGGAAGACCAGGGTGCTGACCAGCAGGATAGCGTGCATCCTCGCCAGGGGAGGTGACCCATCCAGAGTTATGGCCTTGACTTTCACGAAGAAAGCCGCCAACGAGATGAAGGAGAGGATAGCGGGGATGGTTGGCGGGCGGCTGGCCTGGAGGCTGTGCATGGGTACCTTCCATTCCGTTTTCATAAGGTTTCTAAGGGAATATGCCTCATTCCTCGGGTACCCCTCATCATTCACGATTTACGACACGAGCGACTCCACCAGCGCTGTCAAGACTTGCGTAAAGGAACTCGGTCTTGACGACAAAGATTATAAGCCCAGGGACGTGCTCTCCAGGATATCCCTCGCCAAGAACAATCTCGTGACCGCGGAGGCTTACAGGAACAACTCTCAAGCGATTGAGAGGGACACCGCTTCCCGCAAGCCGAGGATATGCGACATATTCTCCCTCTATACCGCGAAGTGCCGGGCCAACGGGGTGATGGATTTCGACGATATTCTTCTGAACATGAATATCCTTTTACGGGACAACCCGGAGGCTTTGGAGTCCATTTCCTCAAGGTTCGACCATATCCTCGTCGACGAGTACCAGGACACCAACTACGCCCAATATGTCATTATCAAGAAGTTGAGCCAAAAGCACAGGAACATATGCGTGGTCGGGGACGACTCACAGTCGATTTACGCGTTCCGCGGGGCGAAGATCGAGAATATCCTCAACTTCAAGAAAGATTATCCGGATTGCGCAATCTATCGCTTGGAGAATAATTACCGTTCCACAGCCAATATTGTGGACGCGGCCAACTCCTTGATAGCCAAGAACGAGGGACGTATTCCCAAAAATTGCGTCTCGGTGTCCGGGGCCGGGGAGAAACTGCGTCTGATAAACAGTTTCTCGGAGCAGGAGGAGGCTCTCATGATCTGTTCGGAGATAGTCTCCAGGACCAGGTCGGACCATGCCAGATATCAGGATTTCGCCATCCTCTACCGGACAAACTCCCAGTCGAGGGCGCTCGAGGAGGCCCTACGTAAGCGGAACCTGCCGTATGTGATATTCTCCGGCAACTCTTTCTTTGAGCGCTCCGAGGTGAAAGACATGATGGCGTACTTGAAACTGGTCGTGAACGTCAACGACGACGAGGCGTTCAAGAGAGTCGTGAACATGCCGGCCAGAGGAATAGGGGACACTTCTTTGAACGCCCTGGCCGACATGGCCCGAGCCAAGGGGATTTCACTTTTCAAGGCGGCGTACTCGACCGACTTCGCCGAGTATGGACTAAAGGCTCCCGCAGTGGCGAGGATGAGGTCTTTCTGTGACATGATAGGTTCTTTCGCCGCCAAAGCTCCGGTCTCCGACGCCCGTGAGATCGCCGTGGCTATAGCGGACGCCAGCGGGCTGTACGCCCATTTCAAAGCCGATTCATCTATTGAGGGACAGTCCAGGGCCTCCAATGTCGAGGAGCTGATAAACAGCGCCGCCCAGTTCGTCGAGGAGCGGAAGGAGGAATTCTTCAACGAGTTGGTCTCCGGTGACGGGATCGGGGACGAGTCGGAGGTGGATTATCCTGTGGTGACCCTCGGGGATTTCCTCGAGAATATCTCCCTTTTGTCCAATGTGGACATGGAGAGCGACGAGGACACCATGAACAAGATCGCCTTGATGACAGTCCATTCCGCCAAGGGTCTGGAATTTCCTTATGTTTTTGTCTCCGGGCTTGAGGAGAATCTTTTCCCTTCCGCCGGGATGCTGGCCTCTCTCGCTGACATCGAGGAGGAGAGACGTCTCCTGTATGTCGGCATGACCAGGGCCAAGAAAGCCCTATACTTGTCATTCGCCGGCACAAGGATGCGTAACGGAAAGCGAGAGTCCAATTCCCCCAGCCGGTTCATCAGGGAGATCGACCCGTCCTTTGTCGCCAATCCTTTAAGGGAGAAGGTGTCTTTCGGCGATGACGATGATTCCGGGTTCAAGAGGACATTCAGGGGCTTCGGCTCAGGGGTAGTCCGTCATTTCCCGTCCTCAAAACAAGTTGTCTCCTCGCCGAGACCGAGAACAGAACGTCCCAGACTTGATACTCCTTCAACTCTGACCAGGGAAGCTTTGAGGAACAGGCCTTTGCCGCCCAAGATTCCGGACTCTGAATTCATTCCTGTCCCGATGACGGAATTGCGGGAAGGGCAGCGGGTCGAGCATAACCGGTTCGGGTTCGGGAAGATACTCCAGATTACCGGTAAAATCCCCGAATTGAAGGCCAGAATCATCTTCGATGAGTACGGAGAGAAGATATTATTGCTGAAATACGCGAGAATTCGTCTCGAAAAATAGTCTCTTTTGGTTAAATAATATTATATTTAGGTCGAAATCATTAGAGTTCCGACCTAAAGGGCGTCAATATTACCTGTTAGATCATGGTCTGGAGTAGTTGACGCGCGATAAGGTCTATCATCTGAGAACCAGACACGGCGGGGTTTAAATGATAGATGTATGAGAATATTTGTTGAGCCGGACAGGCGGCAATGGAGATTTCTGGCCACTCGCGCGGGGCGAGGGGACCCGATGCTGGAATGGCGGGTCTCAACAATCTTGGAGAAAATCAAGGCAGGGGGAGACTCGGCCTTGAGAGAGGTCATCGAGGAGGTGGAAGACTATGTGCCAGCCGAGTTGAAGGTCTCCGAGGATGAGTTTGAGGCCGCGGTGGAGAAAGTGCCTGTGGCTTTGAGGCAGGCCATTGATGAGAGCGCCGCGAGGATCGAGACCATCCATAGGTCTCGGATTCCGATGGATCAGGAGTGGACCGATGGGACAGGGGGCATGTGCCGACGTCGTTATTTCCCTGTCAGAAGAGTCGGATTGTATGTCCCGGGCGGCGAGGCGCCTCTTATCTCCATAGTCCTGACGCTGGGAACACTGTCTCGTCTGGCTGGTTGCCGCGAGAGGATTATCTGCACACCTCCATCGGAATACGGTGCTGTGCCCCCTTCTGTCCTGTACGCCGCCTCTGTTTGCGGTGTCAAGGATGTCTATAAGGTCGGAGGGGCGCAGGCGATAGCGGCCATGGCATACGGGACGGACACGATCGGGAAGGTGGACAAGATTTTCGGCCCGGGCGACCGTTCCGTCATGAAGGCTAAAGGCATAGCGAGTAAAGAGGGGATAGCTGTGGACCTCACTTCAGGTCCCACCGAGACGATGATTCTGTCGGACGAGAGCGCCAAAGTGCGGATCATGGCCGCCGACTTTCTGGCTCAAGCGGAACAATCTCCTGACAGCCAGGTGATTCTACTGTGTGGAGATATCACGGTGGCGAGGATGGTCTTACAGGAGATAGACAGTAGAAAGAGGCACCTTCCAAGGAAAGACATCATTGAGGACGCTATGGCCGGGAGCAGGATAATTGTATTCAGGAATCTTGATGACCGTGTGGCTTTCGCTAACATGTACGCCCCCGGGCGCCTGATTCTTGCCGTGAAGGACCCGGAAGAGGTCGCTTCTAGGATTGAGGCGGCCGGACTCGTGGTTCTTGGACACCATTCTCCCGGGAGCGCCTGTGACTATGTCTGTGGCGCTGGCGATATCCTGCCTACCGGTGGCGCGGCGACAGCATGGGGCGGGATCGGTGTGGAGAGTTTCACGCGCTCCGTCATATACCAATCTATAAACGATGAGGGACTCGCCTCGCTGGCGAAGACCATGATAACCCTGGCGGAGGCTGAGACTTTTCAGGCGAGAGCCGAGGCGGTCAATCTCAGATTATGATATTTTTTAATAAATATCAGAAAAAAGCGATCAAATAATTGTTCATATCAAAAGAATTCGTATATTTGAGGTGAAGTTTTTCATAGTTTAAGTTTAGGTTAAGTAGCGGAGCGATCGCAGTGACTGCGATTGCTCCGTGTTTTTACCCCCATCCAGTGGCGCAGAAACGTAAATTTCTGTTTTCGAATCCCGCTTTTCCCTTTTCGGCTAAAGTTTCTGTTTTGTCTTCATAGCTTCGCGGAAGGTCGGTCCCGTTCCGGCTGTTAACCAATTTATTCGTGAAACTATGAAGGCTTTTACTCGTTTTATCCAAGGCGCCGCCCTTACGTTATCCGTCATGCTCAGCCTGACGCTGGCGTCCTGCAACAAATTCCCTTCCGATTCTGGCCAGGGGACATTAAGATGGAATTTCTCTCCGGGCGCCCTGACAAGGGCCATGTTGGAATTGCCTGACACTGACTCTTTCAGGCTCAAGGTGGTCAACTCGGCCAACGCTATCCTTTATGAAGGGAATTACGGGGACTCCCCGGAATCGATGCTTGTCAACCCCGGGACTTACACGGTCAGTGTGGTCTCCAGGGTTTTCGAGTCTCCCGAGTTTGACGCTCCCCAGTTCGGCGACGAGCAGGTTGTCGTTGTCAGGGCGGGAGCCGTCACCCACGCCCGCCTTGAGTGTTCTCAGCTCAATTGCGGACTGCGTTTCAGATTCGATCCTGATTTCAGCGAAACCTATCATGGTGGCTTGCTGGAGGTGTCCTCTACGGAAGGAAGCCTCTCTTACGCTCCGTCTGAGACAAGGACCGGATTCTTCAAACCAGGCAACGTGTCTGTAACCTTAAAAGACAGCTCTTCCTCCACACCCTTGCTGACAAGGAACCTCGCGGCCAGAGAGATCCTGACTATCGGGATCTCTTGCCCGTCCTCCCCGGGCCAGTCCTCAACCGGGGGAGGATCGCTGTCCATTAGGGTGGATACCATGAGGACTTGGCTGGAGGAGGAGTTCCGGATAGGTTCCCAGGAACCGGGGGCGGGAACGAGCCCCGCGAGGGCGTTCGGAGTCGCCCAGGTCAAGGATCACGCGGGGGAGAAAGGTGTCTGGGTGTGCGGCTACATTGTCGGGGGAGACTTGTCCTCCAGCCAGAACGGCATTAAGTTCGAGGGCCCGTTCGATTCGATGACGAACATCGCCATCGCCGCCAGGTCGTCTGTGTCGGAGAAATCTTCCTGCGTCTCGGTCCAATTGGCCAAAGGAGAGATAAGGGACGCCCTGAACCTGGTTCAGAATCCAGACCTTCTTGGGAGGAAGATATATCTGAAAGGAGACATCGAGGCGGCGTATTACGGTCTTCCGGGAATAAAGAACCTGACCGGATACTCATTCGAGTGATACTATACCCATTATTAACGAAATAACTGACTGATGAAAAACAAATTGATTCTGGCGGCGATCTCCGTCGCCTTTCTGAGCCCCCTGGGGGCGTATTCCCAAAACAGGTCCCGTTCCGTGGAGGTAGGAGTGGGAGGATCGGCGATCAATCACACGAGAAGCGTCGTCTCTGACTTCCACCAGACAGACGGCGGGAATTATGTGTTCTCTCTGGAGGAGAAACAATTGTACGGCGGTGTCAACCTCTATTCCGCTTTCGAGCTTAAAAAATGGCTTTACGCCGACCTGCAAGGGACTCTGGGTATGGCCGGATACTATGACGCCGGTGTCAGCAAAAGGGGTTTCTCGGTTCTCGCGGGACCGGGACTGCAATTCCGCCCCTTCACAAGGAGCGAGTGGGTCCAGCCTTACCTCAGGCTCGGAGTCAGCTATTATGGGAAGAACTTCCCGACATACTATTTCGGACGCTTTGAGGGCGACGTGACCAAAGAGGCTGTTTGGAAAGCCGAGGACGCGTGGAACAAAGGATTCACGTTCGACTCCCGGTCGTATGTTCCTGTGACGGCCGGAGTCGGCCTTATCGGCTGGCTCGGGGACAGGGTCGGTGTCAGGATCGAGGGTGACTACCTGAGATCCCTCGGCTCCAAAGGCGCCAATTTCGCCATGGGTACAGCCGGCGTGGTGCTGAGGCTTGGAGGCGGAAGTAAAAAAACCGCCCCGGCTCCGGCTGTCAACGTGGTGGAGAGAGTCGTCGAGAAAGAGGTCGTGAAAGAGGTTCCTGTCGAGAGAGTCAAGGAGGTTGTCAAAGAGGTAGTCAAGGAGGTGCCTTTCGAGAAAACCCTTGCTGAGCTTATGGATAACGTCACGTTCGACTTTGACAAGGCCGATATCACTCCCGGCGGAGAGATTGTGCTGGATGAGGTGGCCAAGGTGATAGGGTTGTTCCCGGATGGCAGGTTCCTGATCTGCGGTCACACGGACGCCAAGGGTGACGATAAGTATAACGAGAGGCTGTCCCTGGCCCGGGCGAAGGCGGTCTATGAGGCGCTTTTGAGAAGAGGTGTGCCGGAGTCCATGATCTGTTACAGGGGCTTCGGGGAGAGGATAGCCTTGGTCCCGGGCGACGCCGATGATGATTTGAGGCGTGGCGACAGGAAAGTCGTGATAGAGCCCGTGACTTGGGAGCCATTATGGAGATATTTGAAAAACAACGATTAAACTATAAACTAATGAAAAACTTCATCAAATTATCAGTGGCCGCTTTTCTAATGGCCGCGGCAATGTTGTCATGCACAAGGCTCGAGGTGACTCTCCCGGAAGGCCCGAGAGGGGAGCAGGGTATTCAAGGTGTGTCTGGTGTCCCGGGGAAAACCGCTTACGAGATCTGGAAGGAATATATCGCCTCCGGCGAAGTGGAAGATCCCGCCGCCCCCGGTTCCAAGTGGGATCCGGGAAGGAACACTGTCTATGACTTCTTCACCTTCCTGGTCGGTCCGAAAGGTGATGATGGACTTTCTTCTTATGAGGTCTGGATCGAGGCTGTGGAGAGGCATACTATCGACGACACGGGATCCGTCACCATCGTAGATTATTTCAAGTATCTTGAGGGGAAGGACGGTAAAGACGGAAGAGACGGCAGGGACGGTAAAGACGGTCTTGTACCGTACATAGGAGACAACGGCAATTGGTTCATCGGGGACGAGGACACGGGAGTCCCGGCAAGGGGAGACAAAGGCGAGAAAGGGGACGGGGGGCTGTCCGCTTACGAGATCTGGAAAATGTCTGTCCTTTCGGATGAGGGGTTGCCCAACCCCGGGAACGGAGTGTATGATGTCGGCGAATATCCTTACTGGCCCGCTGATGCCGTCAGCGAGGCGGATTTCTACCTGTACCTCCATGGCGTCAAAGGAGATGACGGAAAGTCAGCCTATGAGGTATGGAAAGAATATATCTCCTCCGGTGATGTCGAGAATCCCCAGATCCCCGGAACCTTATGGGATCCTGATGACAACACTCTGCAAGACTATTATGAGTTCCTGACAGGTCCCAAGGGAGACGATGGCCTTATCCCTTATATCGGCGAGAACGGTAACTGGTTCATCGGGGACGAGGACACCGGGGTCCCGGCCAGGGGTGAGGATGGAGCTGACGGACAGGACGGCGCTGATGGCTCGACTCCTTATATCGGCGAGAACGGTAACTGGTTCATCGGGGACGAGGATACCGGGGTCCCGGCCAGAGGCGAGGATGGCGCCGACGGTCAGGACGGTAATGACGGCGCCGACGGCAAGTCAGCCTATGAGATTTGGAAAGAGGATGTCCTTTCAACTTCCGGACTGGCCAATCCAGGCAATGGAGTCTATGATTTAGCCGAATATCCTAAATGGCCGACCTCGGCGGTCTCACTGGCTGATTTCTGGCTTTATCTCAGGGGACGTGACGGTGTTGATGGGCAGAACGGCTCGAACGGGACAGTCTATTCTTTGACGGACACGGCCTATGTCGAGCGTGTCGATCCGGGAATGTACAATGTCGCGCCGGTCATAGCCCTCGGAAAAACCAAAGACGGTGGAGTTGAGTATGAGTATGTCAATCCCGTCTCCGGAGGAGCCGCTTTCATAGTCACTGGTCCCGGCCCGGTCATCATCCCGGATTGCGAGGTGGTGTTCAAGGACTTGTCCGGAACCAAGACCTACACCAAGACATCTGATTCACAAGGGTATGTGTATCTTACAAGGGAAGAGCTTCCTGAATGGTCCGAGGGCCTTCCGAGCGCCAAAGACACTCCCGGCGACATTTCCTCCGGAGTGAGGCCTGTCTCATTCAAATACGGCTCCGTGACGGTGACGGACGAGTCAAAGATCGCTTCCACATGCAAGGTACCCTACAGGGTAGGCCTGTCGGTGGTCACGGACAGTGGAGCCATCTACGATTATTCCGCGCACGCGGCTTTCAGGGTTTACCGGATCGTCGAGGGCGTTGTAGAGACCGAGGCTTTCATCAATTTCAAGAATATGGTCTCACATTGGAACTATCCCTCGATGTCCAGGGGATTCTGGCCGACGGTCAACACTTCTTTCAAATATTACCGGAAAGGCGTTGAAATACTTCTGTCACGCGTGTCGGCGGAGTACACCCTCGGCCCGGAGTTCTCCTCTCTGGAGGATGATGAGTTGACCGACTGGTTCTCGGACTTGAACCATATCTGCGGCCAGAAGGCTTACGACTACGCGTTACAGAGGGCTATGGTGAGCCGTACAAGAGTCAAGGACGGGTCCGTGTCCTGGTTCAGGGCGCGCTTTGGCGACGGCGCCGAGCCCTCGTCGGTCGGAGTGTACGACTTGATGCTGAAATATGACGGGGGAGTGGCCGGCTCCGGGGCGGGCGAGCTTCTCCCGGACTACGGCCTGAGCGTGACCGACACCGCCAGGGAGGTGATGAATCCGCCGTATTCCTCCATTCCCCAGGGTGTGCAGGGGAAATATGTATGGGATTCCGGACACACCAGCCTGACTCTAGGTCTGTCGGACGTGAAGGCTCTGAAAGACAAGACTATTTACAAGGGAGGTGATTGGGACTCTGATAACGCGAGATACGTATTCGAGACGGAGACTTTCGGTAAAGCGTATAAAAACGGGGCGACCACTAAGTTCACCGTCAGCGGTAAATATTCCGGAACAACGATAAACAGCACGGTCAATTTCCCTTTGTATGAGGCCCTGGATCTCAAGGATGTTTACGATGGTTTCTCACTTACGGTGGCCGATTTCGTGGACGGCTCTGTGATGCTCGGAGGTTTCTCGGGTAAATTCTCGACCAACCTTCCCGGTGTCCAGTCGATCGATGACGCGACGGCGTCGGCGTTCGGGAACTCACTTACGGTTGAGGTCAAGAATGTCACTAATATAGGAGAATAAATAAAAATGGCTATATTGGCGCCATGAGAAGAGTTTACTGCTTTATCATGGCGCTTTTTGCCATGATTGCCGGATGCCGGGAATCCTATGGGCAACAATATATTACCACGGACGCTGACAAAATGGTCGCCGGACGGGTGCTGGCGACATTGTATGAGGAGAAGGATCTTTCCACTCCCGAGCTGATGGTCATCGCCGCGAAGGACTTGCTCGGCACCGAGTATGTCGCGGGGACTCTTGAGGAGGATCCCTCCAGCGAGAACTTGAGGGTTTATCTTACAAAGACTGATTGTATACTGTTTGTCGAGACTTGCCTCAATCTAGCCAGGACCGCGAGACAGGCTGGTAAGACGGCCCCGGGGTTCGATGATTTCGCCGCGAATGTGGCCAGGACCCGGTACAGGAAAAAGCCTCCGTACACATACGGCGACAGAATCCATTATACCACGGAATGGATCCGCCGCCAGGAAGGATCGCTGGAAGATCTGACCATGAGTCTGGGTGGAGTGGAAGATCCCCGCCCCATCAACTTCATGACAAGTCATCCGAAAAGCTACAAGCAGATCTCGGACGCCGACAATATCCCCAGGGCCGCGCTTGACCTGAAAAGGATTAGCGAGGTGGAGGAGGAGTTGAACAAAGTCCCGATGACCTATATCCCCAAAGACAAGATCGCCCGGGCGGCGGAAGGGATCAGGTCCGGGGATATCATATGCTTCGTCTCGTCCGTCGAGGGACTTGACATAGCCCATGTCGGGATCGCCCTCGTGGAGAACGGCCGTGTGGGCTTCATCCACGCCTCACAAGCCGACGGAAAGGTTGAAATCGACGGGCGGACGATAGAAGAATACGTCAGACCGCGTTCCAACCTTTCCGGAATAAAGGTCGTCAGACCCTTATAGAGAGCTATTTCCTGCCGAATAATCCGCCGAGGAGGCCACCGAACAGACCCTTTCCGCCTATCGTTCCGCCGAGGGCGATGATGACATCGTTGATGTCCACCTTGCCGTCACCGTTCTGGTCCTTGAAGAGTTTTGTGACTCCACCGAGGACAGTCGGGATGAGGGCTATAAGGGATGTGTTCAGGGCAGAGCCGAGATTGAGCTTCTTCAGGATGTTGTTCGTGAAGAGTTTTCCGGCGAGAGAGGTGACAGGGCTCTTGGCGGCCGAGGTCTTTCCGGAGAGAAGGTCGGTGATGATGTTGATGCCTCCTCTGCTAGTGGCCGTCTGGGTAAGACTGCCGAGGATGGAGTCGGAGAGTCCTCCGAGAACCTGGTTCTGGAGATTAGCGGGGATCTGGACACCGCCGGCGGCGGCGCCTACCTGCTGCTTGATAACGTCTGCGATTGAGAATGCCATTTCTTTTGGTTTTTAAGTGTTGATTGATATTAGCTTATAAAAACAGATCGAAGTAGTCGGTGACCTTGTCCATCAAATGGATCCTCCATCTTCCGGCCACATTGTGCTCGGAGAGGGGATAGGGGAAGTAATCCAGCTGGATGCCGTTCTCGACGCATTTCTGGACGAAACTCAGGCTGTGCTCCCAGACCACGGTGTTGTCGATGGCGCCCTGGCAGATCAGGAGCTTGCCCTTGAGGTTGCCGGCGTTCTCGATAAGACTAGTCTTCTTGAAACCGTCCGGGTTGGTCTCAGGGGTGTCCATGTAGCGCTCCCCGTACATGATCTCGTACCATTTCCAGTCGATGACAGGCCCGCCGGCGACACCGACCTTGAAAGTCTCTGGATAGTTGGTCATCAAGGAGATGGTCATGAACCCTCCGTAGCTCCAGCCGTGAACCCCGATTCTGTCGGGATCGACGAAAGGAAGGGTCTTGAGCATATTGATCCCGACCATCTGGTCGGCCATCTCGTTCTGGCCGCAGTAGCGGTGGATCGCCTTCTCGTACTCGGCCCCGTGGTTCGGTGTGCCGCGGTTGTCCTGGACATAGACCACATAGCCTTTCTGGGCCATCAAAAGCTCCCACATCCGGACGCTTCCAAGCCAGGAGTTGTTGACCAGCTGGGTGTGAGGGCCTCCGTAGACATAGAGCAGGACAGGATATTTCTTGGCCGGGTCGAAATCGGCCGGCAAGTAGAGCCTGTACCAGTTGTCGAACTCCCCGTCGGCGCTCTTGACGGTTCCGAGCATGATCTTGCCGGTCTTGAAAGACTTGAGAGGATCCCCGGCCCTTCCGATCTCTCGGGACATCTTCCCGTCGAGAGACTTGACGCTGGTGACCGAAGGCACATTGAAACTGCTGTAACGGTCAATGAAATATTTATATCCAGGACTCAGGGACACGTTGTGCCACCCTTCCTCCGCTGTGAGCCTGACAGGCTTGCCGATCCTGGCCTTGGCGATGTCAGCCGCCCCCTTGCGGGGATTGAGGCCTGTGACCTGGATCTTGAACAGATGGTTCTCGACAGGGGAGACCTCGTGGGAGGTGTAATAGACATTTGTCCCGTCGTTGTCAAGATACTGGACATCGGCGTCAACCGCGGTAAGCCTCCTGACAGTTCCGAGGGTGTCGCAGAGGTAGAGGTTCAGGTAGCCGTCCCTGACGTTCGTCCTGTAGAGGAAGACATAGGTGTCTTTGATGAAGCGGAGAGGGTCTTGGGGCTCCACGTAGCGAGGGTCCTCGTCCTCGAGGATGGTCCTGACGAAGGAACCGTCGGAAGCCCTGTACATATTGAGTCTCATGTGCTTCTGGGACCGGTCGAGAACTTGGATGAATATATATCTGTCATCCGGGGACCAGCTGATGTTGGTCAGGTAGCGGTCATAGCCGAAGTCGGTCACGTCACACCAGACGGTATTCCTTGTGGCGAGATCATATACCCCGAGGGTGACCTCCTCGCTCTCCATCCCGTTCATCGGGTATTTGATGCTCTTGAGGGTACCAGTCCGGGTGGAGATGTCCAGAAGGGGGAAATCGGTCACCCGGCTCTCGTCCTTGCGGTAAAAGGCCAGCTTATTTCCTGACGGGGACCAGAATATTCCCCCGTTGATCCCGAACTCGTTGCGGCTGACGGTCTGGCCGTAGGTTATCTGGTCGTTCTCGCTCTCAGCGACCGCGATCTCGATCCCGTTGTCATTGATGTAAAGGCTCTGACCTTTGGGATAAGCCGCGACACCGTTCTTGCCCGGCACCGCTCCGCGGGTCATGGGACGGGGACCGCCCTGGGGGCCACCGAATCCACCCATTCCTCCTCTCGGACCGTTGAACTCGACCTCCTGGCCTGTGGCGGCGTTGAAGGCCTTCGCCGAGCGTCCTTCCATCACGACATAGGTGTTCTCGTCCGCCCATGAGGCCATGACGGTCTGGGGTCTTGTCCCCATTCCCATCACCGCCTCTTCCATGGTCATCATCCTGCCCCCGTTGTTCTCGGGATGAACCGCCACGACTCCTGTCTGCGCCAGCGCCGCCATCGGCAGCGACAAGGCTATGATTAATAATAACCTCTTCATTATTCTGGTGTTGTCACTGAGATAATCTTGTCAACCACATGCTTTTGCATTCCTCTCCAGGGGAGGACGCCCAGATACTCCTTGTAATGCAGCTCGACGTTCTTCCCGCTGCACCTCATGAGCTCGTTAGCTATCTCCTCGTCGGATACCGAGAAATCGAAGATATAGGACTGGATGGTGGCCGTGCCTCCTGTCTTGGGGACGGAACCCTTGAAACCGGCCTGGATGAGCCTGCCCTCGTAAGTCTTCCAGACGTATCCCTTGTAGGTGAACTGGTTGAGCTCTCCAGCCTTTACCCCGTCGCCGAACACGAAGTAGAATTTGAAATAGACGAACAATCCGGCGGCCAGTATCAGGCTGGTCACGATCCACAGTAGGACTTTCTTTCCTGTTGACATGGTCATTATGTTTATTTCACTGTTTTACCGGTCATCTCCCATCCTGTCACCGTGGACAGCACGGGGATAACAGCGTACGCTATCTTGGTATGCCCGAGGCCATTGGGGTGCCCGTCGGCCCCAAGGTCCGTCGTCTCGTTGTGGACGGTGGACGAGAGCGGCAGAAGGCTGATATTCCCAAGGCCGCTCGAGTCTATGGCCTTCCTGATATAAACCTCCTGGAGCGGGTCATGCTTCGGGACCATGCAAAGGATCGGGTGCTCCTGGCCGTAAAACTCCTTGACCTCCCGGAGAAGTTGGATGTAGCTTTTGACGAAAACCCTCTCGGCAGGTTGCATTCTTGTGGAGAAGTCGTTGGTTCCCAAATATATAACCGTGATGTCTGGTTTCACAGGGCAGCTTCCGGGCTCCCATCTGCTCTCCCTGACCATGTCGAAAGTCTGCAGATAGCGCTCCGGCATGTAATAGTCCTTGAGATTCCCGTTGTAGTTCCTGACAATTCCCATTCCCGAATGCGCCACGACAATCTGCTCCGCCCCGAAATACCTCGCCGTCATGCAGGCGTAAGTAAGGTTCTGGTTCTCTGTCTCGGGTGAGAAGCGCTCCTTGTTGGACGCCTCCGTGCCGTATCCGCAAGTGTATGAGTCGCCTATGAACTCTATAACCCTGTCTTTGGGAAGGTCGGCCTGAAGGAACGCCCCGTCGGTCATGAACTCATGGACGGTGGTGATCCCTTGCTCCCCCTCGGTACGTTTCTGGAGCGTGACTTGGTGGACGGTGGGCTTGGCTCTTTTGCCCATCCCCGAGAGGGCCCTTGTCTCCTCCTTTCCGAATATGACTATCGTGGTGTCGGCCCCGGTGACGGTCAGGATCTTGTCGGGCGTGGAGCCCATGTCCTTGTCGATCCAGACATTGTAGTGGTTCCTCTTGGTGTCGGAGACCTTGAAGCTTACAAGGTCGCCCTGGAATCGGACCCTGAGATACGTGCCGGTCCAGTCGAACGAGACGGCTCCATTCTTGACCTCGGTCCTCCCGATATAGGTGATCCTGCCGTCGGATCCTTTGATTGTCTCGCACTTGACGGGAGTTTGGGCGAGAAGGACGGTTGACAGCAGGCAAAAGAAATATGTACAGATTCTCATAAGCTCGTTGAACATTTAAAGTTAAGCAAGTTTTTCGTTAAATCAAACAACATCGTCTCAATGTTCTCCCGACAGCGCTACGCATACGGCGGATGTTGATACCAAGACGCTTGAGGGAGTACAGGCTCCGGTAGTCGCGCCGTTTCAGGAATATGTCCGAGCGGAACATCTCCCGTCTCAAGGTCACCGCCTCGCGGTAGCGACCACCCGTGTGGACGTCCAGGACGGAGAGCATGTCCATCAGGACCTCTTTATTGGAGATCTTGGTCTCGCCGATATTCCTGGATGACCATGATCCTTCAACCCCGAGCCGGTACACCGACATGGGAGCACTCAGGTACACCATCCCTCCGCGCAGGGATCCTTGGATGGTGAGCGTGTAGTCATTCGTGATCACCTCCCTCATGGGGGTGTTCTCGAGATAGACGCCGGACCTGCACATGATCGAGGAGGTGGCGGAGAAGTTCGCGCCTCCGCCGAGTATGACCTCCTCCACCGGGATCACACCGCTCCGCCATCTCGGGGCGACCCAGCCCTTGAACCGTCCGTTCAGGCGCCTAGCCGCCCTGTGGCAGCAGATGTCGCTCTCCGGGTGGGCCTCCAGGGCTTTCACCTGCCTCTGAAGTTTGAGTGGATCGGTCCAATAATCGTCCCCCTCGCATAGGGCGACATATTCACCCCTCACGAGCGGGAATATGAATGTCTGTGGAATCTTGACCCCTTTTGAATATTGGTTCTCTTTCTGGAACACAGGCCGGATGATCCCGGGATACTTAGCCTGATACTCCCGGATGATTCCATCTGTCCCGTCGGTCGAGGCGTCATCGTGGACGATGACCTCGAAAGGGAAATCCGCCTTTTGCGAGACGAACCCCTCCAGGGCGTCCCGGATATAACTCACATGATTGTAAGTCAGGCAGATAACTGTGACCTTAACATTATCCATCCCGGCCGTCAATCAAAGTGTAGTCGTCCAGCATTACCTCGAGGGCCTCGGGTGAGTTGTACATTATGGCGTCCAGGATGGACAACCCTTTGACGAAGGTGGCTCCGGACTGGGGATATTCCGGGAGACCTGACTTGAGGAAAAGCAACCTTATCCCCTTTCTCGCGAACTCTTCCGGGTCATAAAGTTTCATCCCACCGATCGCGTTGACGAAGGTGTCGGCGCCGGTCCTGGCGCAGAAATCGTAGATCCGCTCCTCTCTTTTGAGCAGGCTGTTGCCGGGGAAGTCAGAGGTTCTTCCGAGCGGAGTGGTTATCCCGAGATAATCGCGGACTTCCTTTATGGAGTTCTCGAGGAAAACGGATAAACCACGCTCAGGGTAACTTAGTACTCGTTCGGCCAGGGCCATCCCGGCTTCGAAGAATGGCGCCTTGTGGTAGGCCATGTCCAAGGTTTTCAGTTTTTTGCCTATGTTTGGAGGGACTATCTCCATGTCCTTGATCAGCTTGAAACTGCTCTGGCCCTTGACCTCGATCCTGAATAGAATGACATCCCCGTTCATAAGAATACGGTTGCGGGTGATCCAACCCTTCCTGATGAAATTGTAATCGTCTGATACGAGGAACAGGTCGGCCGCCTTGAGGAGTTGCCACCACCCCAGGTATGGAAAAAAGTATGGTTGGTTCGCGGCCAGGATCATAACACGTCGCAACACTTGAGGATGTCAGGGTCGTCGGAGTAGAGCGGGCAGGCTTTCCGGTCGTCACCCACGTTCGTCACGGGCAGGCTGGAAGTCCTGAACAGCCCGGAGCCGAAGAAACGGTCATCGACGCACAGCATCATCCCGCAGATGTAGTCGTCATATACCCGCCCTTCCCAGACCGTCTTGTAAGTACGCTGGCGGAGGAAAGGTTGTATGACCATCCCGTTGAGGTTCAGAGCTTTCCACTCTTCGTCGGAGGTCAGTGGTCCGGCTTTCACTCCCTCGCTTTTGCCGAGACGGGAAGGCTTGAGAATGTATCCGTTCCTGTTCCCGCGGATATCCTCGGCGAGATTATCCCCCTCCAGGGTGCCGCCGATCCATGTCGGGATGGCGCGGGAACGCAGGTAGCCGGTCTCTTCCTCAGTGAGGCAGCGTCCAGTGAAACTGTCCTCGAACCACAGGCGCATGAACCTCTTGTCATGGATAAGGAAAATATTCCTGAAGTCGGAGCACATGCCCGCGTCAGCCATCGCCTTGACCGTGTCCATCCCGAACGAGAGGATGTCGTTCTGATTCAAGGCGCTGATGACGAACGTGTCTCCCTGTGACCAGTCTTTCCGTCGTGACTCGACCTCGTTGGCCTCTAGGACGGCCACCTCATGGCCGAGCCTCTCGTAGAACTCTTTATAGAGCCGGATCTCGCTTGTGCGGTCGGCGCTTTTCAGCACGAAGATCTTCTTCTTTCCCTCCGGCAGCCCGGCCATATAGTCCATGAGCGCGGGATACTCTGACTCCCTGGTTTTCCCCGGGAAGCGGGCCATGAAACGGTCAGCCGCCTCCTCGGCGAATCTCGAGAGGAATATCCCGTGGCCGAAAAACCTGGAGGTGATCTCGCAGATCCTCAGGTTACCATCCTCGCCGATGATGTAGTCAGGTCTCCATGTGCCGGCCTTGAAGGGGAACCGGTCTTGATATTCAAGTATTTCCAAGTCTTTGTCGCCAAGGGGCATCCATGCCGGGACGAAGTCCCTCCAGTTAAGGGCGAGGAACTCGACGCAACGGTAAAGGATCCTGTGAAGCTCTCGCAGCTCCTCCCGGCGGGGGGTGGTGATGGCGACCGGTCTCTCGTGGTACCAGCGGAGATAGTAGTTTGAGAGGTCAGTTGTCATTTCCCGAACAGGCGAGTCTGGTATCCTAGGCACTGGAAACCGTTCCGGTTGATCTCCGGAATCATGGAGGAGGGGATCCCTAACTGTCCGCGGACCCAGTGGCAGACGCTGACACTCATCCCTATGGAGTCGGTGTATTCCATCATTTTCCGGATGTTCTCCATGCTCAGATCCCTGTCAGGAGCGGTCCTGCCCCTTTGTTTGCGGTGATCCGAGTTGGACGGCGACAGGTAGGCCTCGTAGAGCCGCCGCTCCATATCCTTGTCGAAGGCACCGAGATACTGCCCGAGCATGGCGAGGTTCTCCATGCAGACGGTGAGGAACTCGGGCTTGTAATTGATTATGCCCTCGGCTCTCAGGGTGTCGAAAAATGATTTTATACTCTCCTCTGTCAGGCATGGGATGAATATGGGCTGGACAAGGGCTGAGTCGGCCGTGACACCTCTCTCCCGGCAGAGTCTCACAGCGCGCGCCCTTTCCTCGAGCGGGGCGGCGTAAGGCTCGAGGATATTCCTGAGCCCCGTCGGCATGATGGAGACACTGGTGTTGAACTGCATCCTGTCCCTCAACTTGCCGAACAGGTCCAGGATCGTATCGCCCTCGTCCTCCACAAGAAGATGCCTCGCCCCGGCCTTGGAGGCGATGAACAGCCGGGCCTTTGAGTCGGGGTTACTCTCGAAATGCCTGATGAACTCCCTCAGGATCCGGTGGGCCACTCCGGTGAGCAAGGTGGCTTCCTGGAAGGCCTCGGTCTTGGGGGAGAAGTAGTAATAGTGCGCCTTGTTTTCTGAGTCCGGGCCGTTCTCCCTCTCCAGCAATTCTCTGACATAGAGGTGGTAATCCAAATCCGCCACGAGTTCCCGATCGTGATCACCGTCGGTCACCAGACAATACTGGCAGCCCACGCCGCACCCTTTGACAGGGTTGATCTCGAAGGTAAGGGTAGGGCATCGGCCGGTGTAGTTATGGATCTCGGTCCGGATCGCCGAGGGATCGCCGCGGGTCTCCATGAACCTGGGCCTTGGGATAAGTGAACGGCTCTCGAACCTGGACTTGAAAAGAGCGCCGCCGCGCCTCAGGGCCTCGAGAGTCGCCTCGTCGGGGTCAACGTCGGCCCCGAGATCCTTGAGGTATGATGTATCCACAACCCGGGGGGAGAAACCCTCCAGGTTGTAGACATCTGTTTCATGGGAATATATGGGAGTATAGCTTCTCATCGCTATACGGCCAACTCTATTTCGCCATCAACTGCGGCAGGAA
Organism: uncultured Bacteroidia bacterium; assembly: GCA_902797035.1. GTDB lineage: Bacteria > Bacteroidota > Bacteroidia > Bacteroidales > UBA932 > Cryptobacteroides. The sequence goes on from CADBRH010000100.1 coordinate 23,807, forward strand.
GGTGCTGAACACAAGCACGATGAGTCCGATCACAAGCACGGCGACAGTCTTCTTGGACACGCCCTTCCACTCTTTGAGGATAATTCCCCAGACATTGGAGAAGGTGACGTTGAGAGCCATGAGGATGCACCAGCTGAAGGTGATGAGGACAGGGTAGTTCGTGAGGAAGCCCTTTCCGAGGCTGAGGCCGAAGAACTGGCTGTACCAGAGCAGACCGGCCAGCGCGCAGAACAAGAGGTTGTTCGCCCAGAGGTTGCCTTTCTTGTAGTCGCCCCAGGTCTTGTTCCTGGTATTCTGGAAGAAGCAGTAGGCGGCGTTGGTCAGGAAGCCTCCGAAGGTGACAAGCATCGTGGCGGGAAGGGTCTGGAAAATGGGCTTGGTGCCGGGCAGATAGAGGTTCTGGCCGAAGTTCAAACCGATGTTGAAGCAGGCGCTCATGAAACCTGCCAGTAAGGCGACGGCGATTCCCTTGCCGAAGTTGAAGTCCTTGACGGCCTTCTTCTTTTCCTCCTCTGGCAGGGCGGACGCTTTCATCGCTCCGGCCACTCCGATGATGGCGATGCCGATTATGGTGACGACCACACCGACGATGACGGCGGTGGTGAGGTCACTGGCGTGCCCAGTGAAGACGGGACCGAGGATGGCGCCTAGACCAGAGCAGGTCCCGAGGGCTATGGACTGTCCGAGGGCCACTCCGAGATAACGCATCGAGAGTCCGAATGTCAATCCTCCCACTCCCCAGAGCACTCCGAACAGGACTGTCAGCCAAGCGTCCTTGGGATGGGAGTTTATCAAAGACAGCAGATCCCCGAATGAGCCGCCTGTGCCGGAGACTGAGAGGATGGAACCGATTATTGGGAACGCGAGCCAGGCGAAAACTCCCTGGACGATCCAGAAACTCTCCCAACTCCAATCCTTTATCTTGTTGATAGGGACATAGCTGGACGATTGGCAGAAAGCGCCGATGGCGATGATAAGAAGACCGATTATTAGTGCCATTTCGAAAGAAGGTTAAAAATCATCCGCTATAATAGCGAAAAAACACGAGAAATAAAAGAGCCGGGGATCGATGATCTCCGGCTCTTGAGTCGTTGGCGCCTCGCGGCACCTTTGTACTGGGTAGGAGAATCGAACTCCTATTGCAAGATTGAGAATCTTGAGTACTAACC
>CADBRH010000101.1 GCA_902797035.1 uncultured Bacteroidia bacterium
ATGGCACTCCGCATCATAGACTATCACGTCGTGACGGGCGGTAAGGGCATCGATGGTTGACACGATACCCTGATATCCGAAGTTGTACAGGAAGGCATCCTCCTTCTTCTCGAAGTCGGCGAATATCCTCTCGAGCTTCTCGTGATAGCGTGTGTGGCCGGACATCATCCTGGCTCCCATCGGGTACGCCAGACCCCAGTCCGCGGCCGCCTGGGCGTCCGCCTTCCTCACCTCGGGATGGTTCGCAAGGCCGAGGTAGTTATTCAGGGACCAGTTCAGGACCGGAATCCCGTTGAATGTCATGTGGGGGCCGAGCTCGCCTTCAAGACGGGGATACATGTAATACCCGAAACCTTGCTCAAAATACTGGCCGATAGGGCCGCCGGAATCTCTTTCGATCCTGTCAAAAATGTCAAGCATGTCGTATGGCTTTATGCGTCAATATTAGCGTAATGGGCGTTCTCCTCGATAAAGCGCCTTCTCGGGGGGACATCGTCTCCCATGAGCATGGAGAAAGTCCTCTCGGCCTCGGCCGCGTTCTCGATGGTGATCTGGCGGAGACGCCTGCGGGAAGGATCCATAGTTGTGTCCCACAGCTGGGCGTCGCTCATCTCGCCAAGACCCTTGTACCTCTGGACGGTCACTCCCTTGTCGGAACCCTTGCCGAGTCTGGCAGTGGCCTCGAAACGCTGCTCGTCGGTCCAGCAATACACTTCCTCCTTGCCTTTCTTCACAAGATAGAGCGGAGGGGTTGCGAGGTAGACGTAACCGTTCTTTATAAGGTCGAACATGTAACGGAAGAAGAACGTGAGGATCAGGCAGGCGATATGGCTTCCGTCCACATCGGCATCGGTCATGATTATGACTTTGTGGTAGCGCAGCCTGCTGAGGTCCATTCTCTTGACCCCGTCCTCGTCCTCCTGGGCCACGGTAACGCCCAGGGCGGTGTAGATATTCCTGATCTCCTCACTGTCGAACGCTCTGTCACCGGCGGCCTTCTCGACGTTGAGGATCTTTCCCCTCAACGGGAGGATGGCCTGGACACGCCTGTCTCGTCCCTGTTTGGCGGTTCCGCCGGCGGAGTCTCCCTCCACGAGGAAGAGCTCACACCTCTCCGGATCCCTCTCCGAGCAGTCGGCGAGTTTTCCGGGCATTCCGGCCCCAGTCAGAGCGGACTTGCGCTGGACCATGGCGCGGGCCTTGCGGGCGGCCTCCCTGGCGGTGGCGGCGAGGACTATCTTCTCGATGATCATCTTGCCCTCCTTGGGATGCTCCTCAAGGTACTGCTCCATGGCGGCCGATGTGGCCTGGGACACGGCTGATGTGGCCTCCGGGTTGCCGAGCTTGGTCTTTGTCTGTCCCTCGAACTGAGGCTCGGCTATCTTGACGGACACCACCGCCGTGAGGCCCTCGCGGAAATCCTCAGGAGCAAGGTCGCCCTTGAACTTGGAGAGGAGGTTATTCCTCTCGGCGTAGTTCTTCAGGGAGCGGGAAAGTCCCATCTTGAAGCCCTGCAGGTGCGTTCCGCCCTCGATGGTGTTGATGTTGTTGACGTAGGAATATATCTTCTCGGAGAAGCCGTTGTTGTACGAGAGCGCGATGTCGATCGGGATGACCTTGTCGCTCTGGACGCACACCGGCTCAGGAATGAGCTGGTTGGCGCCGACGTCGAGATAGTCGATGAACTCCTTGAGACCCTCCTTGGAGAAGAACTCATCCCTGCGGAACTCTTGTCTTCCGGTAGGTTTGGAATCGCCGTTGGCGTCCACCTCGAAAGTGTCCACTAGCTGCCTCTCGTCGGTAAGGGAGATCTTGATACCCTTGTTCAGGTAGGAGAGCTCCCTCATCCTGGCGGCAAGAGTGTCATACTTGTAAACGATGGTCTGGGTGAATATCGTCGAGTCGGGATGGAAGGTTATGATGGTGCCGGTGTCGTCGCACTCGCCCACGACCTCGACGGGACCGAGAGGTTTGCCCTTGGAATACTTCTGGATGTGGACCTTGCCCTCGCGGTGAATCTCGGCGACAAGGCTGTCGGACAGGGCGTTCACACACGACACGCCCACGCCGTGAAGACCTCCGGAGACTTTGTAGCTGTCCTTGTTGAACTTTCCTCCGGCGTGGAGGACGGTCATGACGACCTCGAGGGCGGAGCGGCCCTCCTTCGGGTGCATGCCCGTAGGGATCCCTCGGCCGTTATCCTCAACCCTGATCGAGTTGTCTGGAAGAATGGAGACTTTGATCTCGTCGCAAAAGCCGGCCATCGCCTCGTCGATGCCGTTGTCCACGACCTCATATACCAGATGGTGAAGTCCTCTCTCCCCCACGTCCCCGATGTACATCGAGGGTCTTTTCCTGACGGCCTCAAGGCCTTCCAACACCTGAATGCTACTGGCGGAATACTGCTCCTCCGCCTTCTTCATCTCGTCGTTCTCTATCATTTTCCGTATAAAAAATTTGCCTGTTTCAGGGGGTCTCCCTTAAAACAGACAAATATACGAAAAATTCTACAAACTTAAGGTGATTCCGGCCGTAATCCAGAGGTCTTTTTCAGAGTATAACGGGGTTCTCTGAATGGTCTCGCACAAGAGGTTGCCGGACTCCAGCCAGAAACCCAGTTTCCGGTTGAACCGCCACCCGCCGACAAGGCCCAAATCGACCCATCCGGGGAGCCTGATCTCATCGTAACCACTCGGGTTCAACAATCCGATGGCGGCCCTTCCTTTCCGTTTGCCCGCAGCCTGGAGTGTGACCCCCGCGTAAACCCTGGAACTGAAATCATAGACAGCCTTGAGGTCGCAGCTGAGCTTGGGCATAAGGAGCCCCGGGTTCGTGTCATCCTTCAAGGCCATGTGCCTGAAGTGAAGCCCTCCGTCAAGTCGGAGATTCCCGGCGGCCAGATCGAACAAGGCGTCAGCGTAGATCAGGCTGTAATCCGAATAGACCACAAGTGGCCACGCGAGAAGGTTCATATAGGAAAGTATGCGGGAATCTGGCAAGGAATAATTGAGATTGGCGTCATAATAAAACACAGGCCACGAAGCCGCGTCGAGAATGCCGTTCCCAACCACGGCGGCGCCGGCATCTATATCGAATTGGAACTTGGCGCCGACATTGCCCTTGACCCCGACCTTGGCGTTGATCTTCTCCACCGAGTTGTCCATCATCGCCGACAAGGTGGTCTCAGGCTTGATGAAGTGATGCCTGGAGAGAACCGAGGAATATGTGTTCAGGCTGTGCCCGCCGGTCGCGGAAGCGTACAGGCTGACATTGTCAGTCACACTGAACCGGGCTCGGACATCCGGAAACACCAAGCCTCCCTTATACTGGTGGAGAGGAGCGTGCCAGGCGGTCTCATCCGCCTTTCCTTTAAGGATCGCCTCAACTTTCACCCCGAGGTCAAGGTCGAGATTCCCGTTTGTGAAACGATACCTGGGGATGACCGCCAGACGGCCGGCGTTGGACTCGTACATTCCTCCGTAAGAGACGGTCTCAGCCTCGAGGCCGAGCAAGGCGGCGTGAGTGGCGTCGAACATAGGGCCCACGGCACCGGTCAGTTTGAACGCGCTCTCGCTGACGTTATTCCACATTGGCGCCGCCGAGACATAGGCCACGAGATACCCCTGTTCTGTGTTCTTGTCCAGCAATGACCGTTTGTCGGCTCCTACACGACCGTCCAGGGCGAAATCATAGAAGACGTACCTCGAGTCGTCCTTGTTGGAGCGGAGCCTCAGGTTGAAAGTCCCGGCGTTGTAGGATCGTTTGAAAAGCGTGTCCCTCGCCATCAGGCCTTCGTAACCCAAGGCGAAGGAAAGAACAGCCTCGCTGAAATTGTACTTCCCCTCGAACCCCGCGGAGCTGAGGGCGTCATACCCCCTGAAGGACTTGCCGGGGACCCTGATGATATCCAGAATCCCTTGATCACCGGAGTCAAACTGAAGTCTGTTGTATTTCCCGAAATAGGAACGATGTCCGGCATAGACGCTCATCTGGAAGGGCCCGCTCCGCTCGGGGCTGAACACGAAGTCCAGCTGGGGGTGCAGGGAATATCCCGCCCCGGCCTTCAGATACAGTTTCCTGCCCCTGTAGGCGTTTTTCTCAGGCGTCATGTCCAGCATGTAGGGCTTGAAGTTATAAGCGCCCTGATACGGCTTCTCGAAGACCTCGTAACCGAAGTCCATGTCAAACCTCAAGAGCGAGTCCGGGATGGCCATGCCGATCTGGGGCTTATGTACCTCCGAAGGATCTCCCTGATAGGTGTTTGTGACCTCCACCGTCGGGTTGATATTCTGGGCGATGGCGACGGCGCAGCAGAGCGTCGCGGCCAGTGTCAATATATTCTTTCTCATGTCCATCTCGCTTCTATTTCATCAAATCGGCAAGTTTGTTGAGTCTCATACGGACATTGTCGAGCACATCGTCAGAGGTTCCGCCGGCGGGCTTGTAACCGTTCAGGACGCTCTCGAAAGTGGCCTTGGCCTGAGTGAAGTTCTCCTGCTCGGCGAAAGAGTCGCCAAGGGCGATGAACGCTTTGGCCAACCAGTAGTTCTGTCCTCCGGCCTTGGACGAGAAGTCGTAGACCTTCTCCTCGACCTCCTTGTACTTGCCCTGGTCAAGGGCATCTTGGATGAGCATGTAGGCCGCCTCGGCGCCCTCGTCAGTCGAAGGTTTCCCGGCGAGATCCTTGAATATCTCCAAAGCCCGGGTTCTCTCGTTGGTGGAAAGCAGGGACTTGGCCATGATGTAGTCGGCCTCCCTCAGCTCGGCCTCTGAGCTCTTGGGGTCAGTCTTGACCTTCCCGGCGCAACTTATCGCGGCCTGATAGTCCCCGGCCTTGTACGCCGAGCGGGTCATCCCCACCCTGGCGGTATGCTTGTTCCCCTCGATCTTGGCGGTGGAGAGCAGCGAGCTGAAACCGCCGTACGCGTCCTTGTAGCGCTGCATCTCGTACGACAGGCGGGAGAAATTCAGCATGGCGGCCTCGGCGTATGAAGAGCCCTCGGAGTTTTGGACGGTCTTCCGGTACCAGTCGCAAGCTTGCTCTTTCTTGCCCAGGTTACGGTAGCACTCCGCGGTGTAGAACCCGGCCTTTCCGGCCTCCGCCCCTGACGGATAACGCTCCAGGTAGTTCTGGAGAGCGGAGAGGGCCTTGTTCCAGTTCTCGGAGAGATAAAGCTGCTCGGCAGCCGCGAAATACATGCTCTCTTTCTCACCGGCGGACTTGTCCTTAATCGCCCCGACCCGGTCGGCGTAGTCGATGTACTCGTCCGCTC
>CADBRH010000102.1 GCA_902797035.1 uncultured Bacteroidia bacterium
AGTGGAATCGAACCACTATTTAAGGTTTAGGAAACCTCCGTTCTATCCGTTGAACTAAGGGACCGGCTAATGTCTTGGAAGACTTACTCGACGTTCTTCTCGACGATCTGACGACCTCTGTAGTAGCCGCACTCAGGGCAGACGTGATGATACATCACGGTCGCTCCGCAGTTGGGGCAGGTGGACAGGGTGGGGACCTTCGCGAAATCGTGAGTCCTTCTCTTGTCTCTTCTCGCTTTGGAGACTTTGTGTTTCGGATGTGCCATAATTTATATTCTTTAATTCATTTTAGCTTCTCAAGAAGGTCCCCGAGTCCCGCGAACGGGGTCGATGAATCCTTCCGTGAATTCTCCTGATCGTCTTCCGAACTCAGATACCCGACTGTCCTCGGATCGCAGCCGCCTTCCTCATGAACTCTCTGCACAGGCAGCGACAGGCAGATGTAGTCGTAAACTGTCTGTGAAAGGTCAAGGTCGGACTCGCCATAAGGCAGGACCATAATCTCCCGCTCACCTTCGGTCTCGCCGTCGGAACCGGCCTCGCCGAACTTGACGCTCAGCGCGAAACCCGTGTCCACAGGCAGTTCCAAATCCTCGAGACACCTGTCGCAAATCACCGTGACAGTCCCTTTGACAGAGCCGTCCACCCCGATGAATCGGCCGGTTTTCCCGACCTCGACATCGACATCCAGAGCGGCGTCAAGGATATCTGAATTCTCAAAACGCTCAAAGAACTCTTTCCCCACCCTCCGGCGAAACTCAGTCCGCCCTTGGGCCAACCCGTTCAGAGGAACCACAAAATCATCATTCATCGCTTCGCCAAACAGATTAAGGGATGCAAAGGTATAAATAAAAATCCTTAATAAAAAACTTTTCCGAAAGAGTTTGACTATTCTTCGTCTCCCCCGCCGCCGCTACGCTTCCGGTCCATCGGATCCAGAAGAATCTTGCGGATCCTCATGTGATGGGGGGTCACCTCGACAAGCTCGTCCTCGCGGATGTACTCGAGCATCTCCTCGAGGGACATCTTGATCGCGGGAGGCAGGATGATCTTCTCGTCCGAGCCGGCCGCGCGCACATTGGTCAGTTTCTTTGTCTTGCAGATGTTGATGTTCAGGTCGCGCTCGCGGGTGTGCTCCCCTACCACCTCGCCGCAGTAGATCTCCTCGCCAGGCTCCACAAAGAACTTGCCCCTGTCCAGAAGCTTGTTCATCGAATACGCTATGGCGTCGCCGGTCTCGAGGGAAACGAGGGAGCCGTTGGTCCGGCTGTCGATCTCACCCTTGAAAGGCTGGTATTCCTTGTACCTGTGGGCCATAATGGCCTCGCCCTGGGTGGCGGTCAGCAGATTGCTGCGCAACCCCATCAGTCCCCTCGTGGGAATATCGAACTGAAGCAGGGTACGGTCCCCGCGGGGCTCCATGTGGATCAAGGCTCCCTTTCGGCGGGTGGCAAGCTCAATCGCCGTCCCGACGAAATTCTCCGGGACCTCGATCGACAGGTCCTCGATAGGCTCGCATCTCTGCCCGTTGATAGTCTTGTCAAGGACCTTGGGCTGGCCGACCTGCAACTCGAAACCCTCGCGGCGCATCTCCTCGATAAGCACCGAGAGATGAAGGACGCCGCGGCCGTAAACGATGAATGAGTCGGCGTTCAGGCCAGGCTTGACCTTGAGGGCGAGATTCTTCTCCAGTTCCCTGTCGAGACGTTCCTTTATGTGCCTGGAAGTCACGTATTTCCCGTCCTTCCCGAAGAACGGGGAGTTGTTGATCGTGAACAGCATGCTCATCGTGGGCTCGTCGATGGAGATAGGGGGAAGGGCCTCGGGGTTCTCGTGGTCGGCGATAGTGTCGCCGATCTCGAACCCGTCGATACCCACGACGGCGCAGATGTCGCCGCAACGTACCTCCTCGACAACGGTCTTGCCAAGCCCGTCGAAGACCATGAGTTGCTTGACCTTGTGTTTCTCGATAATGTCGTATCTCTTGCAGAGGCTTACCTGGGCGCCGGTATGGATGGTACCTCTGGTGACCTTCCCGACGGCGATCCTTCCCACATAGGGGGAATATTCAAGGGAAGTGACCTGCATCTGGACCGTCCCCTCGACCATCTTAGGGGCGGGAACCACCTCAAGGATGGCGTCCAGCAGCGGAGTGATGTCCGAAGTGGGGACTTTCCAGTCCTCTGACATCCATCCCTGCTTGGCGCTTCCGAAAACCGTCTTGAAATCAAGCTGGTCATCCGTGGCGTCGAGGGCGCACATCAGGTCGAAAACCTCCTCCTGGACCTCATCGGGGCGGCAGTTCGGCTTGTCAACCTTGTTGATCACGACTATCGGCTTCTTGCCTAGCTGGAGAGCCTTGTGAAGGACGAACCTTGTCTGGGGCATGCAGCCCTCGAAAGCGTCCACCAGCAGCAGGACACCGTCAGCCATATTCAAGACCCTCTCGACCTCTCCTCCGAAATCGCTATGTCCGGGAGTGTCTATGATATTGATTTTAACCCCCTTATACGTGACAGAGACATTCTTGGCGAGAATTGTTATACCTCTCTCCCTCTCTATGTCGTTGTTGTCGAGAATAAGCTGACCCAGATTCTCAGGCTGACGCACCAGGTTGGCCTGGTAAATCATCCTGTCCACGAGGGTCGTCTTGCCGTGGTCGACATGCGCGATGAGCGCTATATTCCTGATTTCCCGCATATCCCTTAAAAAATCCCGCGAATTTACGGAAATTGGATGGAAAGTGAAAATATCAGCGCGAGACAAGTGACGAGACCGCGGCGGATACCTTGGAGAAAGCGAAGCCGGCAAGGACACGACTCATCCTGGCGGCGATCCGGTCGTTGCAAAGGTTACCGATAGATCCCTCGTGAGTGTGCGAGAGTGTCCCGTCATACTCGAAGGAGCCGTCCGCGATGGAAGCGGCCACCTTCTTATAGGCGTCCCTGAACGGGACTCCCTCCTTGACAAGGTCGTTGACTTTCTCCACGCTGAACGCCAGTTTATATCTGGGGTCAGTCATCAGGTCGGACCTGACCTCCATCCCGCGGATCGCGTGGTGGACGATGTCAAGGCAATCGTCCAGCTCGTCGAAAACAGGGAAGAAAACCTCCTTGAGGATTTGCATGTCGCGGAAGTAGCCCGAAGGGAGGTTGCCCGAGATGAGGCGGATGGTGTTCGGAGCACCCTGTATCTTGTTGCAGCGCGCCCTGACCAGCTCGAAGACGTCAGGATTCTTCTTGTGGGGCATTATGCTGGAACCCGTGGTGAGGGCGTCCGGAAGCTTCAGGAAACCGAAGTTCTGGCTGGAATACAGACAGCCGTCATAGGCCAGACGCCCCACCGTCTCGGCGACAGACGAATAAGCGAACGCCACCGCCCTCTCCATCTTGCCGCGGGTCATCTGGGCATACACCGAGTTATAGTCAAGATCCTCGAAACCAAGCAGTCTGGTGGTCATGGCCCTGTCCAGGGGGGCGGAAGAGCCGTACCCGGCGGCGGAACCGAGAGGATTGCGGTTCACCATGTCCCAGGCGGCTTTCAGCGCGGCCATGTCGTCGCAAAGGCTCTCGGCGTAGGCGCCGAACCACAGGCCGAAAGACGACGGCATCGCGACCTGGAGGTGAGTGTAGCCGGGAATCAGGACATCCTTGTACCTCTCGCTGGCTTCCTGTAGGGTCCTGAAGAGGGTTTCCACCTTGCACACAGTACGCTCGATCCTGGCCCTTGAATACAGTTTCAAATCCACGAGAACCTGGTCGTTGCGGGACCGCCCCGTGTGGACTTTCTTCCCTATGTCGCCGAGTTTCCTGGTCAACATCAGCTCGACCTGGGAATGAACATCCTCCACGTCGGGCTCAATCTCAAAGCTCCCTTCGGAAGCCTTTGAATACAAGTCCTTCAGCTCCGGGAGCAATGCGTCGAGGTCTGGTTTGGAGAGAAGGCCGACGCTTTCGAGCATGGTGATGTGGGCGATAGTGCCGAGAATGTCATACGGGGCTAGCGCGAGGTCGAGCTCGCGGTCGTGGCCGACGGTGAAGGCGTCTATGAGGGCGTCCTCGTCGTAACCTTTATCCCAAAGTTTGTTCGCCATGTGTTTTCTATTTCTCGCGTCAGGAGGCTTCCCTCCACTGACCGCCTCGCTCCGCTCGGCCCCACCGTTCGCTTCGCTCCGGTTCCCCCTCTTAACATGCCGAGGGTGGCAGTAGTCATGGAGGGAACCTCTTGACGCTCAAATTATTAAATAATCAATCCATCGAGGAGGGCGATGTAGGTCGCCGTTCCGTTTTTAATCTCGTCTATCAATATGTACTCATCCGGGCCGTGGGAGCGTGAGGAGTCTCCGGGGCCGATCTTCATGGTCGGGAAGGGGCACAGGGCCTGGTTGCTCGTGGTCGGCGAGCCGAAAGGCCGAAGGCCGAGGGAGAGGCCCCTGACAACGGCCGGATGATCCGTCGGAAGGCTGGAACTCCCGATCCTTGTGGAGCGTTCCTTGACCTCGCAGTCAACAGCGTCCTTGATCAATCCCAACAGATCGGGGTTGGAATACATCCCGTTCGGGCGGACATCCACCACGAAAGAGCATTTGTCGGGAACCACGTTGTGCTGGGTTCCGGCGGCTATCATCGTGACCGACATCTTCACCGGCCCGAGATATTCAGAGACCTTAGGGAACCTGTACGAGCGGAACCATTCAATGTCTTTGATAGCCACGTAGATGGCGTTTATCCCCTCCTCCCTGGCGGCGTGACCGCTCCTTCCTTTGGAGACGCAGTCGAGAACCATCAGCCCTCTCTCCGCGACAGCCATATCCATCCCCGTCGGCTCACCGACCACCCCAAAATCAACGGCGCCGATCTCCGGGAGCAGGAGGTCGAAACCACCCTTGCCGCAGACCTCCTCCTCCGCGGTGGCGGAGAAGACCAACCTGTAGGGCTGTGGCCTCGAAGACAGAGCCGAATACGCTTCCAGAAGAGCGACGAGGGAACCCCCGTCATCGTTGCTGCCAAGCCCGTAGAGTCTCCCGTCCTCGATGGACGGGGCGAAGGGATCCCGGGTATATCCTCCGGCCGGCCTGACAGTGTCGATATGGGCGTTAAGCAGGATCGTCGGTTTTTCCCCGGGCGCCTCGGACTCCATCCAAAGATTGTTCCCGGCCCGGCGGACATCCTTGAATCCGTTGTCTACCAACCAATTCTGAAGATAATCACAGGCGACGCCCTCCTCTCTGCTGAAAGAAGGAATACTTATCAATCCGCTCAACAGTCCTATCGTGTCCATATCAATCGTCAGTCTCCGGATCCGCTAATATAGTGGTTCCTCCGGACAAATCCGAGGGTGATGTGATCACAACCTTGGCCACACCGTCACCTATGGCGTCGAAAGCATTCTGTAATTTGGGGATCATGCCCTCGGAGATGGTCCCGTCGGCGACCATAGGGTCGAAATCCGCCTTCACCACGGTCTTAATCAGGGACGACGGGTCGGACAGGTCACGGAGCACCCCGGGAATCGAGGAGCAGAATGTCAAAGTCACAGAATACTTGTCCGAAAGCCCCCTCGCCACAGACGAGGCGATCGTGTCGGCGTTCGTGTTGAGCATGGACCCTTCCTTGTCGTGCGTAAGTGGGGCCAGCACTGGAGTGGTCCCTGCCTCGAGCAGGGAGACCAACGCTTTGGTGTTCACGTACTTCACATCACCGACATAGCCGAAATTAACCAGTTCCACAGGCCGTTTGACACTCATTATGATGTTCATGTCGGCGCCGGTGAGACCGATGGCGTTGACCCCGAGAGCTTGCAGCCGAGCGACGATGTTCTTGTTGACCAGGCCTCCGTAAACCATGGTCACCACTTTAAGCATCTCGGCGCTAGTGACCCTTCGGCCATCGATCATGCGGGTCTCCACCCCCAGTTTACCTGCCAGCTCGGTGGCTATCTTCCCTCCACCGTGAACGAGGATCTTCAGTCCCTTCAGGCTCGAGAAAGACATAAGCAGGCCAGTGAGGGACTTCTCGTCCTCTACGACCGCTCCTCCGACTTTGATGATGTTCAGGCTCTCTTTAATCATAGCATGTCCTCCAACATTCTTTTCATCACCACCTGGGCGGACACGACTCGGTTGGCCGCCTCGGGGATGACTATGCTGTCCGGCGAGTCGATCACCTCGTCGGATACTATCATGTTCCTTCTGACTGGCAGGCAGTGCATGAACTTGGCGTGGTCCGTAACGGCCATATGGGCGGCGTCCACCATCCATCCCATGTCCTTACAAATCACTTTCCCGTAATCGGCCGGATTCGTGACTCCGGGGCAGCTCCAGTTCTTGGCATAGACAAAGTCGGCTCCCTCAAGGGCTTTCATCTGGTCGTACTCGACCTTGGCGTCCCCGGTGAATCGGGGATCCAGCTCGTACCCTTCCGGATGGGTTATCACGAAATCGACATCGGCGGCGTTCATCCACTCGGCGAAAGAGTTCGGGACGGCCTGCGGAAGGGCCCTCGGGTGAGGCGCCCAGGTCAGGACCACCTTGGGGCGGGGCTTGGTCTTATACTCCTCGATCGTGATCAGGTCGGCGAACGCCTGGCACGGGTGGACCGTGGCCGACTCGAGGCTGATGACTGGTTTCCCGGAATATTCAGTGAATTGGCTCAGAATGGATTCCGCATAGTCGAACTCCCTGTCGGTCAGGCCGGCGAAGGAGCGGACCCCGATCAGGTCGCAGTAGCTTCCTATCACCGGGATGGCCTCCCTCAGATGCTCGCTCTTGTCACCGTCCATCACGACTCCGAGCTCGGTCTCGAGCTTCCAGCTGTCGCCGTTCACGTTCAAAACGATGGGATTCATCCCGAGATTCAGGGCAGCCTTCTGGCTGCTAAGGCGGGTCCTCAGGCTGTTGTTGAAGAATATCAGGATGATGGTCTTGTCTCTTCCGAGCTCTTTCCAGCCAAACGGGTTGGACTTCACCTCGCGCGCCTCCCGGAGGGCTTTCCCCAGGTCGCCGATATCACTTACATGGAAAAACGATCTCATAGCACTTCCTCCAAAGCTTTGATAAATATGTCGACGTCGTCTTTGGTCAGGACAAGGGGGGCAAGCAGCCGGATCATGTTCTTACCGGACACGCCCGTGAATATGTGCTTGTCGTACAGCAGCTTCGAGCGTATCTCCGCCACCGGGCCGTCGAATTCCACTCCGAGCATCAAACCTCGACCACGGACGTCTTTAATCGTCAATGGCGCCTCCGGTGGCTCGACCGCCTCGCTTCGCCCGGCCCCACCGCTCGCGTCGCATGGCGACGCTCCGGTCCCGCCGTTGGCGGGAGCCATCATCCCCCCTACTGCCCCCCCAAGGGGGCGTTTGCCCTTCGGGGACGTGCCGAGGGTGGCA
>CADBRH010000103.1 GCA_902797035.1 uncultured Bacteroidia bacterium
TGGTTGATGGCTATCTTTTCAGGGCCGAGGGATTCTCGGACGACACACAGGTGGTCCTTGAGAACGGTAACAGGTTCCTTGTCAATTGGACGGAGGGGCAGAAGACGGGTTTCTTCCTTGACCAGAGGGAGAACAGGGAGCTTGTCGGCCGGTATTCCCGCGGACGGAACGTTCTCAATCTCTTTTGCTACACAGGAGGTTTCTCGGTCTATGCCATGAAAGGAGGGGCCCTGAGGGTGGATTCTGTGGACAGTTCCAAAAAGGCTGTTGACATGGTTGGGGAGAATATGGAGCTCAACGGGTTCGGTGAGGACGTCCACTCCGACATCCGGGCGGACGCCATCGAGTTCCTCCGCGATGTCCCTGAGGACAAATATGACCTGATTATCGTCGATCCTCCGGCCTTCGCCAAGCATCGGGGGGCTCTGGGCAACGCTTTGAGGGCGTATCAGCGTCTAAACGCGGCGGCTATCTCGAAGGTGGCTCCGGGAGGGTTGATTTTCACTTTCAGCTGTTCCCAAGTGGTGGACAAGGAGGATTTCGCGTTGGCCGTGTTCTCGGCCGCCGCCCAGACGGGGCGCTCGGTGAGAATCCTAGACCGGATGACTCAGCCCGCCGATCATTCCGTCAATATCTATCACCCTGAGGGAGAGTACCTTAAGGGTCTACTGCTGTACGTGGAATGAAATGAGTTTTGATAATCAAAATTAATTCGTATCTTTGCAATCCCACAAGGTGCTTTGGCCGAGCGGTTAGGCACAGGTCTGCAAAACCTGGGACAGCGGTTCGATTCCGCTAGGCACCTCAAAACAAAAAGCAAGGCGATTTCGCCTTGCTTTTTGTTTTGAGGGCCTATAAGCCCTACCATTCATTGAGGGGCGTTCCCCTCAAACTCCCCCAGTCGCTTCGCTCCGAATTACTCGCGAGTCGGCATCAGCCGACCGGCCGGGGCGGGACTTCGCGTGAGCGAAGTCGTGGAGCCGAATAGGCCGCGAGGGGTTCGGGGGCGGCTTAGCCCCCGATATGAATCAGGGGCGTTCCCCCCGGACCCCCTGAACTCGCTTCGCTCGGAAGTTCCGGTCTTTGCACTCACGAGTCGGCATCAGCCGACCGGCCGGGGCGGGACTTCGCGTGAGCGAAGTCGTGGAGCCGAACAGGCCGCGAGGGGCTCATTTTTCAGGCAAATGATTTCAGGATTATCATCATAAATTATTAAATTTGTGTATGAAGTCAATTTCCCGTTTTATGTCATCGGTCCTCTTGTGGCTGGCCGCCACGGCGATGCCGGCTCAGGAGAAACCTGTCCGGATCGCGTTCATGACGGACTTGCACTATTCAGCCGGCAGCAAGTCCGTGGAGGATCTGAGGCTATGCGTCAAAGACATCAATACCATTGATAATCTGGATTTTGTGTTGGTGGGAGGGGACCTGACCGACTTCGGTACGGATGAGGAGCTGGCCGCCGTCAAGTCGATTCTGGACTCCCTGAGACTTGACTATTATGTCGTGGCGGGAAACCATGACGCCAAGTGGTCCGAGAGCGGTTGCGACACGTTCAAGAAGGTTTTCGGTGACGATCATTTCGATTTCACTTTCGGCGGCTGGAGGTTCATCGGATGCAACAGCGGGCCTGACATGCGTATGGCCCCGGCGCTGCTCCCCAAGGAGACGATGGACTGGCTCGGCGAGCTGGAGCCCGGCCGCAAGACTATATTCGTGAATCATTATCCCCAGGACACTTCCGTCCTGAACTATTTCGATGTCACGAGGGAACTCAAGCGGATCGGGACCCGTTTCCTGATCGGCGGCCATTGGCATAACAACTATTCAATGGAGTATGACGGGCTGCCGGGAGTCCTCTGCAGGTCCACCTTGTCCGCTGGGAAGAGCCCCGGCTACAGCCTCATCAAAGTTTGGGACGACAGTGTGACTGTCTCTGAGAGAAGGGTTTACGGTTCCACCGGCGTGACCTTCGAGCCATGGTACTCGAAAACTCTGACCGAGGTGGAGGACGCTGTCGCGTACGACTCCGACGGCCTTCCCGAGGACTATCCCTGGATGCGCTACGATGTCAACGCGGACGCCGGTTCAAAGGGTGTCAAGGAGGTATGGAAGTTCAGCGAGAACAGCAATATCGCCGCCGGGTTCGCCCGTGACAAGAACAGCGCGTGGTACGCCACCACCTCCGGGGATGTCAGGAGAGTATCCCTGAAGGACGGGAACCGGATATGGACCAGAAGTTTCGGGGGAAGGATATTCTCCACTCCGGCGCTGTCGGACGGCACGCTCGTTTTCGGTTGCGCCGACGGGTTCATCTACGCTCTTGACGCGGGCAGAGGCGATTTGAAGTGGAAGCGGAAGGCCGGCAAATCCGTGCTTGGAAGCCCGGTCGTGATGGACGGAAAGGTGTTCATAGGCTCCTCGGACGGGGTTTTCCGGGCGTTGAGCCTCAAGGACGGGACCACGCTCTGGGAGTTCGCCCCGGTCGAGGGGTTTGTGGAGTGCAGGCCGTATGCCGACCGGGAGCAGGTGGTTTTCGGGACATGGGCCAACAGGTTGTATTCCCTTGATCCTGAGGATGGAAGCCTTCAGTGGGAGTGGAAGCCCGAGAAATCCTCGAGGATGTATTCCCCGGCGGCCGTGTGGCCCGTTAAGAGCCACGGAAAGATATTCATAGCGGTTCCGGACAGATGCCTTTACGCTCTTGACGCCCGGACCGGCAAGGAGGTGAAGCGATTCGAGAAAGCGGCCAGGGAGTCCGTCGGGATATCCCCGGACGGGAACACCGTGTATTGCAAGTCGATGTGGCACACTCTGACCGCCATCGACGCGGCCTCACTCGAGATCAAGTGGCGGGTCGAGACTGGTACCGGCTACGACATCTCCCCGACCTCGATCGCCGCGTTCGGGAATGAGGTCCTGATGCCGACTGACAAGGGCAACATCGTCTCTTTCGGCTCAGCGGACGGGGAGAGGCTCTGGGCCAGGAAACTCTCGCCGGCCCTTGTCAACCCGATGGAGGTTTGGAGCGGCCGTGGCGGGAAATATATCCTCGCCTCCACGATGGACGGCACAGTCGCTCTTCTTTTTGATGGAAATAAATGAATATTAGATTGATATGAGAAGATTAACCCTTTTCTTAGCCGCCCTGGCGACCTTTCTTCCAGCCATCGCCCAGAAGAAAACGAAGATGGAGCCTTGGCAGGACCCTAATGTTTTCGAGGAGAACCGCCTGCCGATGAGGGCCACCTTCGTGACCGACCAGCAGAAGACGCTGTCGCTCAACGGCATCTGGAAGTTTAACTGGAACGAGACAGTGGATGGACGCCTGAAAGGTTTCGAGGCCGTGGGTTATGACGATCACGACTGGGGGACAATGCCTGTCCCCGGGATGTGGGAACTCAACGGCCATGGCGACCCTCTTTATGTCAATATCGGATACGCATGGAGGGGTCATTACAAGAACAACCCTCCCTATCCGGCCATGGAGAAGAACCATGTGGGACAGTACCGCCGCACGTTCGAGGTCGATCCCTCTTGGATAGGGAAAAGAGTCGGGCTCTGCATAGGTTCCGCGACCTCGAATGTCCGTGTCTGGGTCAACGGCAAGATGGTGGGATACAGCGAGGACAGCAAGCTGGAGGCCCGTTTCGATATCACCAAACATGTCAGGGCCGGAGTCAACGAGATCGCCCTCGAAGTGTTCCGCTGGTGCGACGGTACCTATCTTGAGGACCAGGACTTCTGGAGATTCACCGGAATCGCCAGAGGAATCTATGTTTACACTCGAGAGAATGAGAGGATTGAGGACATCAACATTCTTGCCGGCATGGACGGGGCTTTCAAAGTGAGGACAGAGGTAACGAAAGGAATTAAGAAGATTGAATATCAGATAGTTGACAAAAGCGGCCGGACAGTGGCGTCCGGCTCCGCCGTCCCTTCCGGGAAGCTGGTGGCCGAGAGTGAGGGCGTGGTCGCCGCTCCCGCCCTTTGGAGCGCTGAGACCCCGAACCTGTACTCCCTTAAAGTCAGCGCCTTCGGGGCGAAGGGCCTCGTGGAGAGCGCGTCGGTGGACTTCGGGTTCAGGACGGTCGAGATAAAGAACGCTCAACTGCTCGTGAACGGGAAACCTGTCCTTATCAAGGGCGTTGATCGTCACGAGCTTCACGAGACCAAGGGATATGTCCTCTCCGAGGCCGACATGATAAGGGATATCCGTGTGATGAAAGAGTTGAATGTCAACGCTGTTCGAACGAGTCACTATCCCAACGACCCGCTGTGGTACAAGCTGTGCGACAAGTACGGTATCTATGTCGTGGATGAGGGAAACATCGAGTCACACGGGATGGGCTATGGGGAGGAGACCCTCGCGAGGAGGGCGGACTTCAGGGCGGCGCATCTCGCGAGGGACAGCCGCATGGTCCTCAGGGACTTCAACCATCCTTCCATCATCGTCTGGAGCCTCGGCAACGAGGCCGGTGACGGCGAGAATTTCGTGGCCTGCTACGATTGGATCAAGGCACACGATCCTTCCAGGCCGGTTCAGTACGAGAGGGCGGCGAGCGCGAGGAACTCCGACATCGCCTGCCCGATGTACGCTTCCCCCGACTGGTGCGTCAATTATTGCGAGAACAATCCCTCCAGGCCTCTCATCCAGTGCGAGTACGCCCACGCCATGGGCAATTCCATTGGCAATTTCAAGGAATATTGGGACATCATCAGGAAGTATCCCAATTATCAGGGAGGGTTCATCTGGGATTTCGTGGACCAGGCCCTCATCTGGCCGTCCAAGGTCAAGGGGAACGACCATATTTTCGCTTACGGCGGGGATTTCAACTCATATGACGCCTCAGACGGCTCATTCAACTGCAACGGTGTCATCGCCGCTGACCGTACTTTCCACCCGCACGCTTACGAGGTCCGCTATCAATACCGTAATATATTATCATCTCTCAAAAGGTACAGTCCAGGCGTCCCCTGCGAGATCAGTGTGTACAACGAGAACTTTTTCAAGGACCTGAGCCAGTACAGGCTTATCTGGACGGTCGTCGCGGAGGGCGAGGCCGTGGCCACAGGCGTGGTGGAGAATATCAAGGCGGCTCCGGGGGAGACTACCCAGGTCAGGATTGACGTTCCCGCGGTTGACGAGCCGGAGAAGGACGTATTCCTGAACCTGTCTTATGTCCTGAAGAGGGCTGATGGTCTTCTGCCGGCCGGTTTCGAGGTGGCTTACGACCAGATAACCCTGCGAGAAGGGGCCTGCCAGGCGTTCAAGCCTGGTTCGGCCTCTGTCCAGGGCTCCGAGGTTACCATGGAGGGTGACAACGACAAGAAGGTCTTCTCGGGTGAGTTCTCCTATCCGGGGACCGGTTCGGAGAGGGTTGCCACCTGGCAGGCTGTCTTCGATTGGAACACCGGGTTCCTGACGAGCTACCGAGTGGACGGGAAGGAGATGCTGGCGGATCCGCTGACTCCGGAGTTCTCGAGGGCCCTGAACGAGAATGATATGGGAGCGAGGCTGTTCCGGGATGAGGCGATGGGCCTTTGGAGGTACCTCGAGCTGGCTCCGGATGACATCCGGGTGTCCCGGGCGGACGACGGCTGGATATTCAACGCCACTTACAAGCCCATAAAGGACGCCGCCGTGGTGAGGCTCACGTATCATGTCCGCTCCGACGGGTCGTTGGAGTGTCATGAGATCATGGAAGACGCCGGCGGCCTCGAGGCGCTGCCTGACCTGTTCCGGTTCGGGATGAAGTTCTCGATGCCCGGGCGGTATTCCACCGTGGATTTCTATGGGAAGGGGCCTTGGGAGAATTACTCCGACAGGAACTCCTCGGCCATGACCGGACGGTATGTACAGAGCGTGAACGACCAGTACCATTACGGATATGTCCGTCCGCAGGAGTCCGGCACTCACACGGGGATGAAGTGGATGCGTCTGCTCGACGCCTCAGGAAACGGTCTGGAGATATCCGCCCCGGAGACTTTCTCCGCCTCCGCGCTTCCCTTCCCGATCAATATGCTTGATTGTATGAGCGATGGCACACCCCAGAGGGAGAATAAGACCAACACTCAGAACGGCGAGCCCCGCCATTCCCTTGATTTGAAGTCATACGCCCACGAGAACGACAGGGAGAACGGCTGGACATATGTCAATTTCGACATGGAACA
>CADBRH010000104.1 GCA_902797035.1 uncultured Bacteroidia bacterium
CATCCTTGCTAAGGCATGTTCCCATTACCTGAAGTGATCGGAGCGATGCTTCATCCTTGCTAAGGCATGTTCCATGGACAAAACGAGGGTTGAAGAGACCGATGCGTAATGAAGCGGACATTTTGCAGACAGGGAGCATGGCAATCGGCCTCTGAGGGAGCTGTGGGGCGGTTTGGCGTGGCAGAGCCTGCGTGGGAAAGAGGCCGAAGGCATACCGATCGCCCCTCCAGCGGCCTTGAACGCATATCCGCATGCTCCCGGTCCGCGAAACGCACTGTAGATAATCCGCGCACGGACTGCTCCCGGTCCGCGAAACGCACGGTGAACATCCAGTATACTCATTATGAGAGGGTCGGAATGTTTTCGACCTTCATGAGATGGCGACATCGCAGGTGGCGGTCAAGGCGTTGACCGACAACGGAATAAACGCAACTATCCCCTTGAAAACCAAGGGGATCTACTTATCTATATCAAAAAATCAACAGCTTGTTATCCGCCACCGCTAAAAACGGATTGACGATCCGGCAACGCTTCTCACCGTCAACCCGCCTGCCGGTACCTCCTGGCCACCCGGCCATGACGGCGGCGGCGAAGGGCGTCCGAGGCGACCTGCCTCCAGACTAGTAACTTCTCCCGCAGGGACAGGCGCTTGACCAGCGCCCTGTGCTTCTTGTAGATGTAGCGCACATCGCGGATCCATCCCCGGAAAATATTCGACCTTTGAACCCGGTCGGTCTTGTCCACCCGGTACATTATCATCGGCGCGGTCACGGCGTAGAAAGGCGTGAGTTGGGCAAGCCGCATTGTCAGCTCGATCTCCTGCCAGAAATTCAGTCTCTCGTCGAACAGCCCCGCCTCCTCCAGAAGCGACTTCTCCGCCAGAAGCTCGCTCGTCAGGCATATCACCCTGTACATGCATTTCCTCGACACATCCCCGGTCAGTGTAGGGTCGGCCGGAATCTCCGAGAACCTCGTCCCCTCTGGCTCCAGCGTCTCCACGCGGCGCCCGCAAAACACGGCCCTTGCCCCCGTCTTCTTGACGAAGGACATCTGCGCCTCGATCTTCCGGGGCAGCCAACAATCGTCATCGTCGAGAAAGGCTACATATTCCCTGGTAGCCGCCCTGATGCCCACGTTCCTCGCATGGTTCGCCATGGTGGACTCTCCGGTAGGGCCCGGCAAATGAATATACCTCACCCCCTCGAGGCTCTCGCACCACTCCCGCGTCCCGTCGGACGAGCCGTTGTCCACGATGATGATCTCAGCCGGCACCATAGTCTGGCCCAGCACGCTCCTGACCGCCCGCTTCAAAAGGGGGAGCCGGTCCCGCGTCAGGATAACAGCCGACACGTTGGCGGTCGGATATTCGTTCACTTGTTCCACAGGTCCAAAGCTCTTCTCATCACCGGCGCCATGTCGAGGTACCTGTACTCGGCGAGGCGGCCGCCGAAAATGTAACGTTCCTCCCTGTCCGCCAATGACTTATATTTCATGAATATTGAATTGTTCCTCTCGTCGGGGATCGGGTAATATGGCTCCCGCCCCTTCCCGCATCCGCTCGGGTATTCCCGCGTCACTACGGTCCTCGGGTTGTCGCCGACCGACTCGCCGACCGACTCGAAGTGTTTATGCTCGATCACCCTCGTGTACGGCACATCCTTCGAGGTGAAGTTCATCACCGCGCGACCCTGGTAGTCGGGTGTGTCGAGCGTCTCGGTCTCGAACCGCAGCGAGCGGTACTCCAGCTCCCCGAAACGGAAACCGTAGAACTCGTCGATTCTCCCGCTGAACACTACCTTCTCAGCGAGGCTCTCCCAATAAGGACGGTCCTCAAAGAAATCGCATCCCGTCCTCGTCTCGACACCATCTAACAATCCCTCTGTCAGATAGTTGTATCCACCCACCGGGATTCCCTGCCACCTGTCGTCGAAATAGTTGTTGTCGTACTCGAAGCGAAGAGGAAGCCGCTTGATGATGAAAGCCGGAAGCTCCGGGCAAGGCTTTCCCCATTGTTTCTCGGTATATCCCTTCACGAGCCTCTCATAGATGTCCCGCCCAACCATCAGCAGCGCCTGCTCCTCGAGGTTCCGTGGCTCCGAGGCCTCTCCCATCGCCGAGCGCGCCTCTTCCCTCTGCGCCCCGATTATCGCTTTCGCCTCCTCGGGAGTCGTGACGCCCCACATCTGACGGAACGTGTTCATGTTGAAAGGCAGGTTGTAGAGTCGCCCCTCGAAGTTAGCGACAGGAGAGTTGATGAAGCTGTTGAAAGGGACGATGGAGTTGGCGAGTTCCCAAACCTCCCGGTCCGAGGTGTGGAATATGTGAGCGCCGTACTCGTGGACGGTGATCCCTTCAACTTTCCCGCAATGGATATTCCCACCGAGGTGCGGCCGCTTGTCGATCACAAGACACCTTTTCCCCGCCCGGCTGGCGAGGTAGGCGAAGGTCGCTCCGAAGAGTCCCGACCCGACGATCAGGTAGTCGTATTCTTTCATGATGGCTCTCCGCGAATATAACGATTTTCCCGAGACCGGGAAACCGGCCGGAGCACCCTTGCGAGCGGCCTGGCTGTGGTAGGATGTGCGCCGCATCTGTAGGCCGTGGGTTTCGCGGACCGGAAGCATAAGGATACGCGTTCCAGGCCGCTGGAAGGGCGAAAGGGATGCTTCCGGCCTCTTCCCGACACAGGTCTAGCCACGCAAAACCGCCTCACAGCCCTCTCAGGGGCCGATTGCCATGCTTCCGGTCCGCGATTTCCCTCATTTTTCACGCCTCAAATAAAAGAATAATCCCGCGCTGAAACAGGTGTGGACAGGATTCCTGATATTAACCGTGGAATGATTTGACCCACGGATAGATATTCCGAAAATCGCGGAAAGACACGATTATGGAATGGATAGAAAAAACAGTTGACGATTGTTCCCATATCTACTCTGACGGGAGGAATGTCCCGGCTCTCTTCGAGACAGACATGGACAAGATCGAAGGCCTGAATCTTATCGCCGTCACAGCCCTGGAAACCGGTGTGGTCGTTCTCATGGAAGTCGTGATGACGACACATTTCCACTCAGTGGTAGCTGGGTTTGAGGTGAACAGGTGGAGATTCACCAAGGAGATGGAGAGGAAATTGGACGGCAGACGCGCGCGCCTTGGGATGAGGACTCGGATAAAAGTACGGAAAGACGATATCCGTGAGGAGACAGAATTGAAAGACAAGATCATGTACGATTATCGGAATCCAGTCGCGGCCGGTTATAGGGGTATGCCCTGGCACTACGTCGGTGGTCCGGGAGACATTATCTTCTCCGACCATGAGTCCAGGATATCCAGCGGGAGGTTAATCAAAGAGTTACGAGTCGCCGAGAGGCGGAGTTTATTCCATACAAGGATCGAGTTACCTCAAGGATGGACATATTGGCCGAGCGGCCTTATAGTGCCTGATTGTTACATTGATTATCAAAGAATTGAGAAGTTGTTCAGGTCTCCCAAAGGCGTGATGGCGTTCATGTACCAAAGCAAAGAGAAAGAGGCGGCCGAAGACGCCCTTTGCGCCCGGGAGTTCATCAAGGACATGGGTGACAAAGAACTTAGGCATGAGGCTAAAAGACTCGGCAGGTCTTTGTTCGGGGAGGAATATGTGTCCAGATTGTCAGAGAGGGAGAAGATCACTATAGCGCAAAGAATGTGGGCATCCAGAAGCACGTATTCCATTCCGGCTCTCGGCCGGGCGACTCATCTGGACAAAAACCTCCTCAAGTTGATACTACTGCCTCCAGAATAACGTTCCGGAAAAGTAGTCCAGTAGTCCGCCAGGTCATCGAGCGGGTTGGCTTTTCACTGAATGAGAGCGGTGTTTGGCTCTTCGCTGATTGGAAGCAGTGTGTTTCGCGGAGGCTGGCTTTTCGCTGATTGGAAGCAGCGTGTTTTGTAGGGCGGGCTTTTCGCTGATTGAAAGCAGCGTGTTTTGCGGAGGCTGGCTTTTCGCTGAATGAAAGCAGCGTGTTTTACAGACCGGGAGCATAAGGATACGCGCTCTAGGCCGCTGGAAGAGCAAAAAGGATGCTTCCGGCCTCGCTACAACGCAGTCCCAGCCACGCCAAACAGCCCCACAGCCCTCTCAGGGGCCGATCG
This sequence comes from uncultured Bacteroidia bacterium, assembly GCA_902797035.1. GTDB lineage: Bacteria > Bacteroidota > Bacteroidia > Bacteroidales > UBA932 > Cryptobacteroides. Next base: position 4,132 of record CADBRH010000104.1, read on the forward strand.
CCATGCTCCCGATCCGCAAAACCCATAGATCCTTACTCTGAAATAAAGGTCAATAAACCATTTCATAGGATGG
>CADBRH010000105.1 GCA_902797035.1 uncultured Bacteroidia bacterium
ACCTTCACCGGATACATGGGAATGAAGTTCTGCACCGACGACGCCAATCTCGACGGTATGTACAGCAACGAGAACAACTACATCTGGATGCGTTACGCCGAGGTCCTGCTCAACTACGCTGAGGCTAAGGCAGAGCTCGGGACCCTCACCGACGCCGATTGGGCCGCTACGATAGGAAAGCTCCGCGCCCGTGGTGGCATCACCGGAGGCCTTGACGCGAAGCCCGCCACAGTCGACAAATACCTGCAGGAGACCTTCTTCCCTAACATCACAGATCCCACCATCCTCGAGGTTCGCCGCGAGCGTCTCATCGAGCTTGTCTGGGAGGCCACTCCTTCATCATTCGCTGACGTGCAGCGCTGGAAGGTCGGACCGCTTCTCGGTATCAAGTGGCAGGGAATCTATGTCAAGGAGTTCGACAAGAACGTCGACCTTGACCTCGACGGCACCCCGGATGTCTATTTCTACACCGGGAACAAGCCTACTCCTGAAGGACATGTCGTCTATGTCGACATGAAGGGCAGCAACTGGTCGGTTGACACGGATGGCCACACCATCCTCTTCACCCCGGAGAACAAGTACATGTCATCCGATTGGGTTGACAGGGCTTATTTCCACCCGATCTCGACAAATGACCTCACTCTTAATCCTAATCTCGGGCAGAACCCCGGATATTAACGGATTATCATAAAAGTTGAAAAGGGCGGCCGTCAAGGCCGCTCTTTTTCGTATATTTGTTGAAACTGACAACACGTTATGACCAATCGAAGAGACTTTATCAAGACGACGGCGGCCGCGGCGATAGCCACGATCCCGGTCTTGAACGCCTGCTCCGCCAAAGGCGGTGAAGAGGCCCCCTCCAGCCCTCTGGATGACCAGGACAGCTTTTTCATAGTCCCGAAGGACGCCGGACTGCCCATCACCGGGACATTCCTCGACGAGATATCCCATGATATTCCCCACCAGAACTGGGGCCTCAAGGAATGGGACGCCGACTTTCGGAACATGAAGGCTATCGGGATCGACACGGTGATAATGATCCGTTCCGGGTACCGGAAGTTCATTACCTGGCCCTCGAGGTACCTTCTTGACAAGGGTTGTTACAGGCCTTCAGTGGATCTTGTGGAGATGTTCCTCACGCTGGCCGACAAGTACGGGATGAAGTTCTTCTTCGGCCTCTACGACAGCGGAAAGTATTGGGACACAGGGGATATGACTTATGAGCTCGAGTCCAATAAATATGTGATTGAGGAGGTCTGGAACGCCTACGGAAGCCATAAGAGTTTCCAAGGATGGTACATCAGCACGGAGATCAGCCGCAAGACCAAGGGCTGCATCGAGACTTTCCATGAGATGGGTAGGATGTGCAAGGACATCAGCGATGGCCTCCCGACTTTCATCTCCCCGTGGATAGACGGCAAGAAAGCCATACAGGGGACAGGCTTGAAGTCCAAGCAAGGGGTGTCCGTGGACGACCACGAGAGGGAGTGGAACGAGATATTCGACGGGATCCACGACGTAGTGGACGCCTGCGCCTTCCAGGACGGGCACATCGACTACGATGAGTTGGACGCCTTCTTCTCGGTCAACAAGGCCCTCGCTGACAAGTATGGGATGCGATGCTGGACCAACGCCGAGACCTTTGACCGTGACATGCCCATTAACTTCCTTCCCATCAAGTTCGACAAGCTGAGGCTTAAACTGGAGGCCGCCAAGCGCTGCGGCTACGACAAGGCCATCACCTTCGAGTTCAGCCACTTCATGAGCCCCCAGTCGGCCTACTTGCAGGCCGGGCACCTCTACGACCGTTACAAGGAGTATTTCAACATCCGGTAAGCTATGCTCAGGGACAGGTCCGACAACATGGCCTATCTGGTGTTTCTCTGCCTTGTGGCGGCGCTGGGAGGCATACTCTTCGGCTACGACACCGCCGTCATCTCCGGGACCACGGCCGACGTCAGCGCCCAATTCGGCCTTGACGACATCTCCAAAGGCTGGTACGTGGGCTGCGCGCTCATAGGCTCTATAATCGGAGTTGCCTGCGCGGGGATGCTCAGCGACTTCCTCGGAAGGAAGAAGACGATGCTTATCGCAGCCATTTGTTTCACAGTGTCGGCCATAGGGTGTTGCGTCTGCGCTGGCTTCAACGACCTCGTGGCTTACAGGATCATAGGCGGTCTGGGAATAGGCATAATCAGCGTCGTGTCACCGATTTACATCTCGGAGATCTCCCCGGCCAGGATCCGGGGGACGATGGTCTCGCTCTACCAGCTGGCGGTCACGATGGGCCTTCTTCTGGCTTACCTGATCAACTTCGCGATCCTGTCCGGCAGCGACGCCTCCTTCGCCTCGCCATTTTTCAGGAAGATATTCTCCACCGAGATGTGGAGGGGTATGCTCGGCTCCGAGACGGTGGTCGCGTTGGCCTTTTTCATAATCATCTTCTTCATCCCGGAGAGTCCCAGATGGCTGATTGTCAAGGGCCGGGACGAGAGGGCCTTGGGAATATTCAGAAGGCTCAAGAACGGGGAAGAGAACGTGCTTCAGGAATATGCCCTGACGAAGAACTCCATCGCGGGCGAGGTGAAGTCCGAATGGTCCGAGCTCCGTCAGCCCGGGATCATCAAGGCCGTCCTGATCGGCTCGGCGATAGCCATCCTGGGCCAGTTCATGGGGGTCAACGCGGTTCTGTATTACGGCCCCGACATATTCTCGAACGCCGGGCTCGCGGTGAAGGACTCCTCATTCTCGACCGTCCTTGTGGGGCTCGTGAATATGCTCACGACCGTACTCGCCGTGTTCATAATCGACAAAGTGGGAAGGAAGAAACTGATCTACTATGGCGTGAGCGGGATGATCGCCTGCCTGGTGGCGATAGGCCTGATCTTCGCCTTCCACGGTGGAGGACTCCCTCTCCTTGTCTTCTTCCTGCTGTACATATTCAGCCAGGCGATCTCGATCAGCGCCGTCGTGTTCGTGCTGCTTTCTGAGATGTACCCGAACAAGGTCCGGGGGATCGCTATGTCCATCGCGGGTCTTGCCCTATGGGTCGGGACCTACCTCATCGGTCAGTTCACGCCCTGGTGCATGAGCACACTCACCCCGGCCGGGACATTCTTCCTTTTCGCCGCGATGTGCGTCCCTTACATGCTGATTATGTGGAAACTCGTCCCTGAGACCACTGGCCGCTCGCTTGAAGAGATAGAGGAATATTGGAAAAAGTTGTAAAATATTGAATATGAGGAATATCCTTCGCTTTTGCCTTGTGTCTTGCCTGTTGCTGTCCTCGTGCTCTCCGGAGAAAGGACGGGAGGCGGAGCTTTTGGTCGATCCTTCGGTCCGGTGGGAGGCTTCCTGGATCGGGATCTCTTCCCCGGAGGATGTCCGGACGGGCGACGTGTCCCTTCCGGCCAGGTATCTCCGCGCGGTTTTCGAGGCCCGCGGAGGGATCCGCGAGGCGAGGCTGCACATCTGCGGCCTGGGGCTTTACGAGGCGCATATAAACGGGAAGAAGGTCGGCGGAGCGCAAGTCCTTTCACCGACAGTGTCCAACTACGATAAGACTGTCTATTACAATAGTTTCGATGTCACTGACCTCGTTAAGAAAGGCTCTAACGCCATCGGTGTGGCGCTCGGGACGGGACGTTTCCCGGGGCTGAGGGTGAGTTGGGACAACATCAACTCTTACAAGCGTTACGACAAGCAGCTGCCCTGCCTGCTGTGCCAGTTGGAGATAAAGTATTCCGACGGGACAGTCGTGAAGGTCCTGAGCGACGTGGACTGGAAGGCGACGGCCGAAGGGCCGATCCGCTCCAACAACGAGTTCGACGGGGAGATCTATGACGCCCGGATGGAACTGGACGGTTGGCTCGAGGCCGGTTACGACGACTCCGCCTGGTCTTCCGCCGAGGCGGCCGAGGCCCCTTCGGGGAAGCTCACGGCCCAGCCCAATCCCAACATAGAGGTTCAGGACATTGTCAGGCCCGTATCTGTAACTCCCTTAGAAGGAGGAAGATACATCCTTGACTTGGGCCAGAATATGGTCGGCTGGCTTCAGGTGAAAGCCCGATTGAACGAGGGTGACACCTTGAAACTCCGCTTCGCCGAGACTCTTCAGGAGAACGGCGAGCTCTACACCGCCAACCTGAGGACCGCCAAGGCGACTGATTATTACATCGCCCGGGACAGCCGCCCCTTAGTCTGGCACCCGACCTTCGTGTACCACGGCTTCCGTTTCGTGGAGATCAGCGGCCTTGGCCAAGAGCCTTCGCTGGAGGACTTTGAGGGGCAGGTCATATACGACAAGATGGCGATAACGGGTCATTTCGAGTGCTCCGACCCGGTGATCAACCAGGTCTATAAGAACGCGTTCTGGGGAATCCGCGGGAACTACCGGGGGATGCCCACCGATTGCCCGCAAAGGGACGAGAGGATGGGCTGGCTCGGCGACCGGGCCACCGGCTGTTACGGCGAGAGCTGGATATTCGACAACCACGCCCTTTACGCCAAGTGGCTCGACGACATCGAGACCGAGCAGAACGAGGAGGGCCAGTTGCCCGACGTGGCGCCCAATTTCTGGACTGTCCGCTCCGACAACATGTCCTGGCCGGGACTTTTCATCGACGCCACCGGGATGCTCTACAAGCGTTTCGGGGACGAGGAGGCGGTCAAGAGGCACTATCCGGCGATGAAGAAATGGCTCGCCTATATGAAGGCCCGTTGGATGGTGGACGGCATCATGACCAAGGACCAATACGGCGATTGGTGCATGCCGCCCGAGTCTCTGGAACTTATTCATTCACAGGATCCTTCACGCATCACCGCCCCCGGTGTCATCTCCACGGCTTATTATATTCATTACTGCCGGATGATGGCTTCCGAGTTCGCCGCGGTGGCCGGGCATCCCGAGGACATCCCATATTTCGAGGCTGAGGCTAAGGCCAGCATAGAGGCCTTCAACAGGGAATACTTCAACGCCGAGGGGGGCTATTACGACAACAACACCGTGACCGCCAACCTGCTGGCCCTTTGGAACGGCATCGTCCCGGAAGGGGAGGAGCGGAGGGTGTTCGCGTCCATCGTGGACAAGACCGAGAACGAGTTCGGGGGCCACGTCAGCTCCGGTGTGATCGGCATCCAGATCCTGATGAGGACCCTCACCGAATACGGGCGCCCGGACCTGGCCTTCAAGATCGCCTCGGACGACACCTACCCGTCCTGGGGATATATGGCCGCCAACGGGGCCACCACCATCTGGGAGCTCTGGAACGGCAACACGGCCGACCCGGCGATGAACTCCGGCAACCACGTGATGCTCCTCGGCGACCTCCTGATCTGGGAATATGAGTACCTCGCCGGGATCCGACCGCTGAAGCCCGGCTTCTCGGAGATCGAGTTCAGGCCCTATCCTGTTGACGGGCTGGAATATGTGGACTGCTCCTACGACTCTGTACATGGTCGGATCTCCAGCTCGTGGAAAGTCGAGGACGGCCTCTTCAAATGGGACATCGAGGTCCCCGACGGCATCCGAGCTGAGGTTTATCTCCCCGGCTCCATCACCCCCGCGGTTGTCACCGGCGGCCGTCACCATTATGAAGTGAAGCTGGAGAAATAGCGGGAATAATTATGAATATGTAAGAAATATTCTTACATTTGTGCCATAAGACTAGATCACTATGGGAAGAACAGTAACAGTGGCATTGGGCCCGCATTATGAGGACTTCATACAGGCTAGCATCCTGGGTGGAAGATATAATAACGCGAGCGAGGTAATCCGTGCTGGCCTTAGAAGGCTTGAGGAAGATGAGGCGAGGCTAATGGCTTTGCGTAACGCGTTAGATGAAGGCGAGTCGAGTGCGGATGTCGTTGATTTTGAGCCGGATATCTTCCTCAAGGAGATGAGAGCCATGAGTAAGTGATATGGCAAAGTATCTACTGGCAGAGAAAGCGCTGGAAGATTTGCGGGGAATCTGGCGTTATACTTTGAAAACCTGGTCGGAAGAGCAAGCCGAGAAATATGTCCGTAACTTAATGGATGCTTTTGAGGTTATCGCGAAGAAGCCGGATTCAATGGGCAAGTCTTACGAGCATGTACGAGCCGGATATCGTGGCCTTCATTCAGGCAAACACATTATCTTCTTCAAAGTATCACAAGAAGGTAAAGTGAGGATAGTCCGTATCCTTCACGAAAGAATGGATTTCCCAAGACACCTGTGAGGCCAATTCGAGACGGTTTTTTCGTATATTGCGGTCACGAATTTGAAAGGATGTCCGAGAGGAGAGCGTTATATCATCTGCTGGCCCTGGCCGTTGTGGCGGTCTGGGGGGTCACTTTTGTCTGCACCAAGACTTTGATAGGGGCGGGGATGGATCCTGCCGCCATATTCGTTCTAAGATTCATCATCGCCTATCTGGGAATCCTGGCTTTGGACTTTTGCGGCAAGGGCAAGCCCCGGCTTTTCAGCGACAGCTGGAAGGACGAGGCGGTGTTCCTCTTCCTCGGATTGACCGGAGGGTCGCTCTACTTCCTGACCGAGAACACGGCCCTGGCGCACACCCAGGCCGCCAATGTGGCGTTTCTCGTTTGCGTAGCCCCGGTCTTCACGGCCTTGTTAACCCTCATAGGCAGACGGGTCATGAAAGGGCGGTTCGCTGAGGGTCTGGAGGACGTGAGGCTCGGTTTCCCGCTGATAGCCGGAACGTTGCTGGCTCTGGCCGGTATGGCTATAGTGATATTTGACGGTACCAGGGTGGAACTGTCACTGAAAGGCGACCTGCTGTCGGTCGCGGCGGCTGTCTGCTGGGCGCTTTACAGCCTGTTCATGGGCCAGATGACCAAAGATTACGGGGCCGTCTTCGCCACCAGAAAGGTCTTCTTCTACGGCCTGTTGACTGTCATACCCTTCCTCGGAGGCACCGCCGGCTCGTTCTCTATGGAGATTCTCGGCCAACCGGTCGTGTACCTCAACATCATCTTCCTGGGACTATTGGCCTCGCTGGCCTGCTTTATTATATGGAACCTGGTGATGGTCAAGCTGGGCAATGTCACCGCTACCAACTATGTCTATCTCAATCCGGTGTTCACGCTGATCACCGCCGCCATAATCTTGGGCGAGAGGATGAGTCCTGTGTCGATCATCGGCTGCGCCGCCATTCTCGCGGGAGTCATCCTTGCCGGACGGAGATAGTGGAACTATATGTCGCTGAATATGAGTGAGTCAAGGTTTGTGATTTTCGACTTGGACGGGACGCTGATCGACACGATCGGCGACCTGGGAGCCGCGGTCGAGCACGCGCTGACAGAGGGAGGTTTCCCGGGACACACGACCGGGGAATACAGGAGCATGGTCGGCCACGGTATTCGGAACCTTGTGACCAGGGCCCTGCCGGAAGGCGCCTCAGAGGAGACTATAGACGCGACCCTTAAAGTTTTCAAGGAATATTACACAACCCACATCGATGTCTATTCCCGCCCGTATCCCGGGATTCACGGGCTGCTTAGGTTCCTGACCGATGACGGAGTCTCTATCTCGGTGGCCTCTAATAAGTTCCAAGAGGGGACGGAGACGCTGATCAGGCGTTTCTTCCCGGACATCCCCTTCGCCGCGATTCTCGGCAACGCCCCCGGCCTCCCCTTGAAGCCTGATCCCGAAGTGGTCTATAAGGCCATTGAGATCGCCGGTCAGTCACAGTTATACGCCGTCGCGCCACCTGTCCAAGGCCGCGTCCATTCTCGCTTCGCTGCGGCTGAGTACGGCCTTCGGACAGTGGCGCCGCCGGCCGCTGAGGCAGGATCTGAGCCGGCAAGGCCGGTTCCGGCGACCATTTACCCGGACAGCGCGCGGAGCGTCGGGAGGCGGAATCGGGCCTTGCCGGCTCGAAACGGATTCCCGAAAGTGTCCGCCGTCATGGTCGGAGACTCGGCGACGGACATCAGGACGGCCCGGAACGCCGGAATACCGGCGATCGGCGTGTCATGGGGCTTCCGCCCGAGGGCCGATCTTGAGATAGCCGACGCTGTGGCCGACGACGTTGATGAGTTGAGAGGACTGATAATTTCGTATATTCACGACAACAAATGATAACACTTATGAAACGAGTAATCCTCATGGCGTTCGCCATGGCGCTCTGCGCCGGCGCTCTCTTCGCCCAAGACCTTCCCGACAACGACTGGGCCAATTTCAAACGTTATTCACAGGCCAACTCCGAAGTCACCGTCCGTCCTCTGGCGGTCCTTATGGGCGACTCCATCACCGACGGCTGGTACAGGGATGATCCAGATTTCTTCAAGGCGAATAATCTTCTCGGCCGCGGCATCAGCGGGCAGGTCACATCGCATATGCTCGTCCGTTTCCGCAGGGACGTGGTTGACCATCACCCGAAATATGTCGTCATCCTCGCCGGTATCAATGACATAGCCCGCAACAACGGCTATATATCCCTCGAGGACACTTTCGGGAACATTGTCTCCATGTGCGAGATCGCCAAGGCCAACAAGATCAAGCCGGTGCTTTGCACCCTCGTCCCCTCCGCCTACATCCGCTGGCGCCCCGCGTTGAAGGACACCAAG
>CADBRH010000106.1 GCA_902797035.1 uncultured Bacteroidia bacterium
AGCGAGATTCGAACTCGCGATACCCTTTTGGGGTACACACGCTTTCCAGGCGTGCCTCTTCAGCCACTCGAGCATCTCTCCAAGGCTGACCGCTTCGGATCAGGGACTGCAAATATAAGAAAAAAATCCTATCTTGCGGTATATTTGAAAAAAAATGATTCTGACCTTCCGAACCCTTCAGGCTTTCATTCCATTTTTTCTTTTGGTTTTTCTTATGTCTCCCGCCCGGGCCGACGAGATCTGCCGCCATGTGTCCCCGAAAGGCGACGACAGATGGCCAGGGACTGAGAGCAAACCCTGGAAGTCATTGAGCCACGCGGTCGAAAGCCTCCGGTCGATGGATGGTGACGTTCGTCTGGTGGTGGGGGGAGGGGAATATCATCTCACCGCCCCACTGGTACTTAACGGTCTCTCCGGAAGGAAGATAGTGGTCGAGGCCGCTCCGGGAGAGTCACCGGTGATCAGGGGAGACAGGAGGATAACCGGCTTCAGGAAGGTGAAGGGGAAAGACTATCTCGAGGCGAATCTCAAGGCATTGGGAATAAACGATTTCGGGAACCCATGCTCCCGGGAGAGTCTTCTCGACCTTTATTGGAACGGTAAGAGGCAGCGGCTCGCCAGGTATCCCGACGAGGGTTTCCTAATGTCAGGAAAAGCCTTGGGGGAGACCCGGGTGGATGATGTGACCTTGAAAGAGGGAGTCTTCTCCTACAACGAGGACAGAATCTCCGGTTGGGCGGAGGAGAAGGATCCATGGATTTACGGGTATTTCCGCTGGGACTGGTCGGACCAGTACCAGAAGACGGTCTCGATCGATCCGGAGAATAAAGTGATCACCCTATCGGAGCCGTGGCACCACTACGGCTACAAGGATGGCTTCCGCTACTATGGAATCAATATTCTCAGCGAGCTCGACTCGCCTGGGGAGTATTATGTTGACAGGGAGAAAGGGAAGCTGTATTGGTACCCTCCGGAGGAATATTCAAAAGGCGACGAGGTCAGCCTCTCCGTTTACGACCGGGATTTCATGCTTGTGATCGGGGATCTCGAGAATGTGACCATAAGGGGCTTGTGGCTCGAGGGAGGAAGACGGGGCGCCATATCCATCTCGGGTTCCAGGGATATACTTCTCGACAGGGTCAGGATATCATGTTTCGGGGGTGACGGAGTATATCTCACCGGCTCCAGGGATGTTACCCTTGAAGGCTGCCTGATTGAGACGATGGGGCATGGCGGGATTAAGGCCTCCGGAGGTGACAGGAAGACGGTCGATAAGGCTGGGTACGTCATTGACAACACGATAGTCAGGGACTTCTCCCTCTTCAAGCACACCTACGATCCGGCGATTTATTTCAAAGGCTGCGGGCTGACAGTGACCCACTGCGAGTTCAGCGGTTCTTCTTCCTCGGCCATGAGGATAGACGGCAGCGAGGCCCTTGTGGAGTTCAATCATTTCCATGACCTTGTACGGGAGAGCGACGACCAGGGCGGAATCGACATGTTTTTCAATTACGGCTACCGTGGCGTCGTGATACGTTTCAACCTTTGGGAGGACATAAAGGGCGGTTCCCTTCACGGGGCGGCGGGCGTCCGTTTCGACGACATGGTGTCCGGACAGACAGTTTACGGCAATATATTCAAGAATGTCGGGGCCTTGAATTTCGGTGCGGTCCAGATTCATGGCGGCAAGGATAACGTGGTGGATAACAATGTGTTCTACAATTGCCACGCCGGGGTCAGTTTCTCCCCTTGGTCCCAGGAAAGCTGGGACCGCTACCTTGACAGCGAGGAGGTGAGGAAACAGCTGTACGAGCAGGTGGTCATCGACAGCCCCCTGTTCCTGGGCAGATACCCCGAGTTGAGGGAGGACCCCCATTCCCACGTCAACCGCAACTACATCAGGAATAATCTCGCCGTGGGCTGCCCCGTCATGTTCCTGCGGGAGAACGGTCAAAATGTCCTTCAAAACAATTCCGCGCTCTTCATGGGAGAGAGCGCGGAACATGTCAAACCTCTTGAGTATTACCTGTCTCCGGAGGTCCTGGCCTCTTTCGGCCTGATGCCTATTCCCTGGGAGAAGATAGGACCGGGACGTTAATCCTCGATAGTCAGGGTATCCTGTTTCAGTTTCTCGACGTAGGCGTCGATCCTTCTCAACTCGCGGGGTATCGCTATGCTCTGGGGACACTTCGGTATGCATTCCTTGCATCCGACGCAGTGGTCCGCCTGACGTAGGGTCGGGATGGCCCTGGAGTAGCTGACCAGATAAGCCTTGCGCAGCTTCTCGTAGTCCTCCTGCTCCTTCCCGCGGGGGAAATTCCCCTGATTGACGCAGGTGTTGTAGTGCATGAATATTCCCGGAATGTCAATCCCGTAGGGGCAGGGCATGCAGTATTTGCAGTCGTTGCACTCGACCGTCGGGTAATTCGCCATGATGTCGGCTATCTCGGTGTCCAGGAATATCTTCTCCTCCTCGGTGAGAGGCTTGAAGTCCATGTAGGTCCTGAGGTTGTCCTGAAGGTGCTCCATGTAGACCATTCCGCTGAGGACGCAAAGGACTCTCGGATATGACCCCACGAACCTGAAAGCCCAGGACGCGAGAGAGGCTTGCGGATCCCTCTCTTTGAGCCTGTTCACGACATTCTCCGCCGGTTTGGCGAGACGACCGCCTTGGAGGGGCTCCATGATGACGATCGGGATCTCCCTCTTGTCAAGCTCCTGGTAAAGATATTCCGCCTTCACATTCCTGACTCCGTCGGCGTGTTTCCAGTCGAAATAGTTCATCTGGATCTGGACGAAATCCCAGTGGTACTTGTCATGCAGGGCCATCATGTCATCGAAGCCCTGCTGGTCGCCATGGAAGGAGAGACCCAGATTGCGGATCTTGCCTTTCTTGCGCTCCTCGAGCAGGAAGTCCATCATCCCATTGTCCTCGAAACGGGCCTTGAAGCCATCGGCTCCACCGCGTCCGAGGGAGTGGAGGAGATAGTAGTCGAGATAGTCGGTCTGCAGGTTCTTGAAGGCGTTTTCGTAGAGTTGCATCGCCACCTTCCGGTCGTTGCTCTGGAAGTTGGACAGTTTAGTGGCTATGAAATAGCTGTTCCTGGGATGCCTCGCGAGAGCGATTCCCACAGCTTTCTCCGACTGGCCCTGAAGATAGACTGGAGCGGTGTCAAAATAGTTGACCCCGTGTGCCAGGGCGTAGTCTATCAGGTTGTTGACATTCTCCTGATCAACGACATCCTTGCCGTTGGCGTCCTTTTTCATCGTGAAGCGCATGCAACCGTAGCCGAGAAGGGAGACCTGGTCTCCGTTGCCGGGGTTGGTCCTGAGCTCCATCTTGCCGGTCTCAAGTGGATCCTTGCCGTCATCTGTCACGGCCTGGGCCACCACCTCGGCCGTCTTCTTGGGCGCGCAGGCGCCCGCCAGCGCGAAGGCTCCGGCGACGGCGGCGCCTTCACCGGTCTTCTTGAGGAATTCTCTTCTGTCTATTGTCTTTTTCATCGCGTTGTCAGGCTTTATGGTGAACTTGGTATCCGTCAACAGTGATAGCGCTTACCGGGCGTGAAGGGCAGAGATTCTCGCAGGCTCCGCAGCCGATGCACTTCTCCTCCTCCACTGAAGGAATCCTGACGGTCTTCCCGTCCTCGCGGGTCTTCCTGACGAGGTGGATGGCCGACACAGGGCAGTGGCGGGCGCAGTTGCCGCATTCCTCGACCTCGCCGTTGTCAACGAGGCAGAGCGCGGGGTCAATCTTGGCTGTCCCGACCTTCCACATTGATTTCTCTTCAGGTGTGATCTTAAGGATAGCGCCGGTGGGGCATACCTCGGAGCATTTGACACACTCGGGACGGCAATAACCTCTCTCGAAGGACATCTCCGGCTGCATGAGGTGTCTAAGGTCCTTGGAAGGCCTCAGCACGTTGTTGGGACAGACGGCGACACAGAGCTGGCAGGCTGTGCAGTGCTGGTAGAATACTTTCACGCTCTCCGATCCGAAGGGTGTGATGGCGACAGTGCGTTTGGGGGCGACCTTCGGGATAATGTCGGCGAATCCGCCCTCTCCCTCAATCTCAACAGGTTCCTCGGTGTCGGTCTGGGCCTTGGCCTTTATTCCCGACAGCGCCGTGCCGCCAAGGGCCAGGGCGCTTCCGACCAGGAACGCCCTTCTTGTCTTGTCGGCAGGAGCGGCCTCCGACAGCGCCTTGGCTGGCGAGACCACTGCCACCCCCGGCACGTTAAGAGGGGGGACCGTGAGCTTGTCGAACGGTGGGGCCGAGCACAGCGAGGCGGTCGAGCGGTCAATGGTGCTGTCGGAGGTTTGACTGACAGCCTTTGACCCCCATGCGAAACGGTATTTGAGGGCGTCGAACTTACAGTTGTCGATACAATTGAAGCAATCCACACAGCGGGAATAGTCGATCTTCATGCCGCCGTCGATGTCGATGCATGCCGCCTTGCACTTGTGCTCGCAGAGGTGGCATTTCTTGCACTTGGTCTTGTCGATGACTGGGCGGAACATCGCGAAGCGTGAGAAGAAGCTCAGCGTCGTGCCGACAGGGCAGATGGTGTTGCAATATGTCCTGCCGTTCTTCCAGGCCAGGATCACTACAGCCACAAGAGTGACGACGGCCACGATGAACGTGGGCAGGCTTTTGAGCCACACCTCCTTGGTGTAGAAAGCGTAGCTCTCCTGTTTCTCGGCGATCAGGGCTAGCAGGTTGTTGCCCCACTGCCAGACCGGTGAGAGAAGGTTCTGCACGATACGACCCCAGGCGCTGTACGGGGCGAGCAGGGCCACAAAGGCGTTGACACCGGCGACGAGCGCGATCACAAACAGCGCCCACACACCGTAGCGAAGCCATTTGATCTCCTTGGAGTGTGTGTATTTGCCCTTCTTGCCTTTTCCGCTGAGGTTGGCCACCCCGTCCTGGAATACTCCCAAGGGGCAGATAACCGAACAATAGATCCTTCCGAAGAGGATAGTCACCAGCAGCAGCGCGACTATCACGACCAGGTTCAACGCCAGAACTGCCGGCAGGAACTGGATTTTGGCGAGCCAGCCGAGCCAATGGTGCAGTGTGCCGGTGAAGTCCAGGAACAGCAGCGTGATGGCCACAAGGCATAGAATCGCCAGAATGACTCTGATTTTCTTTAACATCTGAGGAATAATAGGTTTGTCCGTATGGACAAATATAGTGAAAAAAAGCTTAATCGGTGATAATCAGCGCGACAGACCGGTGAGAAAAAACCAGTTCGACGACATCCTCGGTCGAGCTGTTAAGGGTGGCGGGCCACCAATTGTCGAAAACCACGTCCGCTGTCTGCCATTCCAGACCCTTGGATTTGATTTTCAGGGTGTTGTCAGGACTGAATATGGAGACTCTCCGGCCTTTGCCCAGAAACAGCTCGCAATTGTCGGTTACGGCGAAAGCGGTCGAATAGTCCGATACCATGTCAATCGCGGGTCCCTCGCCCCGTCTCGCGTATTCCATCAGCAGTCCGAGGTTACCGATCGTGTGGTCCTCCCTCTTGCCTGTGCAAGCGATAAGATGGATATCCTCGACTTCCGGCCAGTGGTCCATGACATGATGGAACGCCTTTGTCAGGTCGTTGTCGTCCTGCTCATCAACCTTGACCATGACCCGGGCATATTCCCTGGCCAGTCCGCGGGACATGGAGTCCATGTCGCCCACTACGGCGTCAGGCTCTCTGGAATCGTCCCCGAATATGCTCCTCCGGCTGCGGAGGAACGCTTTCAGGGCGTTCCCGTCGCAGCAGACAATGACATCCGCGCGGTGGATAAGCTCCCTGGGATACTCTTTCCGGGGGAATTCCCCCCCCCCTATGATGACGGCGGAACTCATGAGACCCTAGTCCTGGCGATCTCAGCTTTGGACGTGCCCGGGGTTGTAGAATATGACTCCGGGTCGCGGAATCCCAACAGGAAGTCCTTGATATTCATCCGCTTCTTCCCGGCCAGTTGCACTTCCTCCAGCGCCAGCGCCCCGTCAGCCGTCGTTATCCACAGATACGTCTTCCCGTCGGAGATCACACTCCCCTTGCCGCCCTGAATGGCATCTATTGGCGAAGTCGGCTGTCGATCCTGGCGATACTCAGCCGCAGCGAAGCGAGGATGGACTTCGACAGGGTCGAGCTGCCGGTTCGCCAACTCCATGTTAACCGGCTGGGCGGAGAAGATCTTGAGCTGGATGGGGGCGCCACCGTCACGGATGAGCTCGGTGAAGGCGGCGGGGTAGGGACTGAGGCCCCGTACGAGATTATGAATATGCCTGGTGGTGTCGTCCCAGTCGATATGGCAAAGCTCACGGGTGAGTTTCGGCGCCGGTTTCAGGACCTCGGAACCCTGGATGAAACTCTTCTGGACCCTCGTGTCTACATTCTTCTCGATGATCCCCTCGGTCGTCTGGACCACCAGATCGGCGCCGATATCCATCAACCTGTCATGGATGTCCCCGGCCGTCTCGTCCCCGCCGATCTGGATGTCCTGTCGCAGGATGATGCCACCGGTGTCTATCTCCTTGTCAATCATGAAGGTTGTGACTCCGGTCCTGGACTCCCCGTTGATGACCGCCCAGTTGATGGGAGCGGCTCCGCGGTACTGTGGCAGCAGGGAGGCGTGCAGGTTGAAAGTGCCAAGTCTCGGCATGCTCCAGACTTCCTGGGGAAGCATCCTGAACGCCACCACGACGAACAGGTCAGCCTTTAAGGCTTTCAACTGGGATATGAATTCGGGATCTTTCAGTTTGACAGGCTGCAGGACAGGTATCCCGCGCTCGACGGAGAACCTCTTGACGGCACTCTGCCCAACCTTCTGGCCCCTTCCGGCGGGCTTGTCAGCCACGGTGACGACCGCCACGACCTTGTAATTATTGTCCAGAAGTCTCTTGAGCGGCTCCACTGCGAATTCGGGAGTGCCCATATAGACAATCCTCGTCTTCCTGAAGAATCCCGCGACCTTGCTCTTGACTTTCCGCCACCAGTTCTTGATGGAGTCGATGTTCGACATGTCGGAGTCATGCATGGCCCGGTAAGTCAAGTATATGCCGATCGCAAGCATGACAACGGTCGAGGTGAAGGCCCCGATCCAAGGACTGATGCTGCCGTCCCTCGCCAGCTTCACCCCCGAGATATCCACAATCCAGTACAGGACGAAGAACAGGATGGACACGATGGCCGAGACGCCCAGACCGCCCTTCCTGATCAAGGCTCCCAAAGGCGCCCCGATGAAGAACATGATGAAGCATGCTATCGCCTGGCCGTACCTGTGGAGCAGCTCGACTATGGTCAGCCTTCTGATGACGGTATATTCAAAGGCACCGTACTCATAGCTTTGCAGATTGTTCTGCATCTGCTTGGCGGTGCCGGCCGCGCGGTCCATCGCGGCGGCGGTGGCGCCCTTATCCCTGAACACGAGGAATTCCGCGTCCTCGAAGTTCCTGTATATTCCCGAGGAGGTCGTGTCCAGTTGTCTGGCTATCGCGAAGAGATACGACGCGGCTGTGGTCATGAGCTGTCGGGACTTGACGCTGTCCCTCTCATGGGTGAGCCTGTCCTGGTCTTCCTTGAGTTTCCACATGGGGAGGGTCTTGACCTGATCCCCGAAACGGGCGCTGTCGGATTTCTGGAAAGCGTAGTTCTGCAACTCCACCACCATCTCCTGCTTCGAGAATCTGATCCTCTGGAGCTGGAGGGAAGTGTCCCTGTAGGCTTTCTCGTTGGTCTCCTGATAGTTGGTCCCGTCGTACATCTTGATTGTCAGGTAGGACTTGTCCTTTGACATCCTGATCTCGGCGGAGTCGGCGATAGTGAGTCTCGTGTTGCCCTTGCCGCTGTGGTCATAAAGCATCACCCCCTTCATCATGCCTTTGGAGCCGGTGCTCTCCACCCTCAGCACATAACCTTCAACCCCGTCGTAGAACACCCCGTCAGGGATTTTGATCTCATTCTTGGTACGCTTGATATCATCCCTTAGAGTGTAGATCTGATTGTAGGCGACCGGGACAAGACGGTTGATAACGAGGAATGTGCCGGCGCTGATCACCAGCGAGGCTATCATCACCGGGGCCATGACCCTGGCTACGGACACTCCGGCCGCCTTCAGGGCTATCAGCTCGTTGTTCTCGCCCATGCTGCCTATGGTCATCATCGAGGCGAGAAGGGTGGCGAGAGGGAGGGCGAGAGGGAGGATGGTGCAGCTTCCCCAGAATAGGAACTCCGCTATGACCCTGAACCCGAGGCCCTTACCGACGAGCTCGTCGATGTACAGCCAGAGGGTTTGCATCACGAGGATGAAAATCACGACAAGCAGGATCATGAAGAATGGTCCCACAAAAGATGTAAGCAAGTACCTGTCGAGTCTTCTCATCAGTTCCCGATCGTCACTTTCCGGTGATAATCTCTTTCATTCTCTCAAGGGCGACGCCCAGTCCGTCGATGTTCCTGCCTCCCGCTGTCGCGAGGAAAGGCTGTCCTCCGCCTCCTCCCTGGATGAGTTTGGCAGCTTCCTTGATGTCCGCCGAGGCGTTATGGCCGGCGGCCACGAGGCTCGACGAGTACATCAGGAGCAGTTGCGGCTTCCCGTCATGGGGATACGCGGCGGCGAGGGCGAAATCGGTCTTGACCTCCTTCTGGAGAATGGCCGCGGCCTCGCGGAACATGGCCGGATCGACGTCCCGGTCGAATGTGACAATATCTATACCATTCACGTTATCGGAATGCTCCTTCAGGCGCTCGGCGAAGTTACTTGCCTCAGCCTTGGCGAACTCCTCGAGCTTCTTCCTGGCGTCGGTGTTCTCGGAGATCATCTTGTTGATCGCGGCGGTGACGTCGGGGACATTGTTCAACAGTTCCTTGATGCCTTTCAGTGTGTCCGCCAAGTTGTCGAGCAAGGTTTCAGCGGCCTCTCCGGTGACGGCCTCGATCCTGCGGACACCGGCCGCGATGGCAGACTCGGAGACGACCTTGAAGAACCCGATCCTTCCGGTGGACGTGGCATGGGTCCCTCCGCAGAGCTCGACCGAGTCGCCGAACTTAACGACCCTGACCTTGTCCCCGTATTTCTCCCCGAACAGGGCTATCGCGCCCATCCCCATGGCCTCATCCATCGTCGCCTCCCTGTTCTCTTCCAGAGGGAAGTCGCTTCTGATCATGGAGTTGACCATGTGCTCAACCTTCCGGATCTCCTCGTCGGTGACTTTGGAGAAGTGTGAGAAGTCGAACCTGAAATAGTCGGGCCCGACAAATGAGCCCTTCTGCTCCACATGTGTGCCGAGAACCTCCCTGAGGGCGTGGTCGAGGAGGTGGGTGGCGGTGTGGTTGGCGGCTATCCTACCCCTGCGCCCCTGATCGACCTTCAGTGTGAAAGCTCCCCCGGCGTCCTCGGGAATACGCTCCGCGAGGTGGATGGTGAGGTTATTCTCCTTCACGGTGTTGAGGATCCTGATCACCTCGCCGCTCCCGGATACAACCTCGCCGGTGTCACCGACCTGGCCTCCCATCTCAGCGTAGAACGGAGTGCGGTCGAAGACAAGCTGGAACAGGGTCTTGTTCTTCTGTTTCACGACCCTGTGCTTCAGGAGCCTGGCCCCTTCCAGCTCGACCGTGTCGTAGCCCACGAACGCCGATTCCTCTCCCTCGACGAACACGGTCCAGTCGCCGAACTCGTTCGCCGTCGCCGCCCGGGCCCTGTCCTTCTGCTTCTGGAGCTCGGCGTTGAACCCCTCCATATCCACTGAATATCCGTTCTCGGCGGCGATCAGGCCGGTAAGGTCGATCGGGAAGCCGTATGTGTCATAAAGGATGAAAGCGTCAGTCCCCGGGATGGATTTGGTCCCGGCGTTCTTGGCCATGTAGTCGTCAAGCATCCTGATACCGCGGTCAAGGGTTCTCAGGAAGGACACCTCCTCCTCGCGGATCACGCTCTCGATGAGCGAGCGCTGCTTCCCGAGCTCGGGATAGGCATCTCCCATGTCCTCAATCAGCTGGGGCACGAGCGAGCAGAGGAACGGCTCCTCGAAACCGAGGAAAGTGTAGCCGTAGCGGACGGCGCGGCGCAGGATCCTGCGGATCACATAGCCCGCCTTGACGTTGGAGGGCAGCTGGCCGTCGGCGATGGAAAAGGCGATGGCCCTGATATGGTCGGCGATGACCCTCATCGCGACCTCGGTCTTCCCATTCTCGTGATATCTGTGCCCGGACAGTTCCTCGATTTTTCCGATCATCCCGGAGAACACGTCGGTGTCGTAGTTGCTGGTCTTGCCCTGAAGCACCATACAGAGCCTCTCGAAGCCCATTCCGGTGTCAATATTCTTGGCGGGAAGCGGCTCGAGGGAGCCGTCCGCCTTGCGGTTGTACTGCATGAACACGAGGTTCCAGATCTCGATGACCTGGTCGTTGTCGGTGTTGACCATATCCCTGCCGGGGACCTTCGCGATCTCCTCGTCGCTCCTGAGGTCTATGTGAATCTCGCTGGAAGGGCCGCAGGGGCCGGTGTCTCCCATCTCCCAGAAGTTGTCATGCTTGTTACCCATGACGATGTGGTCCTCGGGCAGATGCTTCTTCCATGCTTCCAGGGCCTCGATGTCCATCTCGGTGCCGTCCTCGGCGGAACCCTCGAACACGGTGGCGTAGAGCTTTGTCTTGTCAATCTTGTAAACCTCGGTCAGAAGCTCCCAAGCCCAGCTGATGGCCTCCTCCTTGAAGTAGTCGCCGAAGCTCCAGTTGCCCAGCATCTCGAACATTGTGTGGTGGCGCCCGTCATGGCCCACGGCCTCAAGGTCGTTGTGTTTTCCGCTGACTCTCAGGCACTTCTGGGAGTCTGTAGCCCTCTTTGATTTGGGGGTGGTGTTACCCAGGAATATGTCTTTGAACTGGTTCATGCCCGCGTTGGTGAACATGAGTGTCGGGTCGTTCTTTACAACCATGGGGGCTGAAGGCACCACCATATGTCCCTTGGACTCGAAGAAATCAAGGAACCTCTGTCTAATCTCTTTCGCTGTGTTCATGTCTGGTTTTTCCCTTTATGGCACGGAAATGGCAAAATTATAACAATTTTAGCGATTTATAGCAAAATATAGGGTATATTCGCGGCCATGAGAAAGTATATTCTCAATCCGGAAACCCTCCTTTACGAGATCAAGGAAGTGTCTTTGAGATCGAAACTTATGAAGGGGTTCCTTCTTGTTGCCGGCAGCATGGCGCTGTCGGTGCTTTATCTGTGGGTGTTCACCTCGGTTCTCGGGATGGACCTCCCCAAGACAGCCCTCCTGAAGGCCGAGAAGGCTCGCTGGGACGCCCGGGTGTCCCTGATGAATTCCCGGCTCGACAGGTATGAGAGCAATCTCGAGGCGTTGATGATCAGGGACGACGACATCTACAGGTCGATATTCGGAATGAACGAGATTCCCGCCTCCGTGCGCATGGCCGGCATAGGAGGAGTGGACAAATACGCTTACCTTGACGGATTGGAGTCTTCCAACACCTTGAAAAACACCGTTATGAGGTTGGACCGTATCACCAGGATGACCTATGTGCAGAGCAAGTCTTTCGACGAGGTGGCGGCGGTGTCCAAGAGGGCGGGGGACATGGCATCGTGCATCCCCGCTGTCCCTCCGATCATTCCTGACCCTTCCAAATACAATCTTTCCAGCCGTTTCGGGTATCGCTCGGATCCTTTCACCGGCCAAGCCAAAATGCACACCGGCGTCGATCTGGCGATGAAGGTCGGCAACCCTGTGTTCGCCACGGGGGACGGGGTGGTCGAGTCGGTGGAGTTCGATTTCTTCGGCTACGGAAACTGTGTCAACATAGACCACGGGTTCGGCTACAAGACCCGTTACGCCCACCTTAACACCATCTCCGTCATCGAAGGCATGAAAGTGAAGCGGGGTGATCGTATCGGGGATGTAGGCAAGTCCGGAAGGGCCAGCGGTCCCCACCTCCATTACGAGGTGTTCTACAAGGGTGACCGTGTGAACCCGATGAATTATTTCGACCTCTCCATGTCCAAGCAGGAATATCTGGACATGATCAACCGCGGGAATGGCGATACAGCCCAGATCCCCGCCCGGAAGTCTTTCAGTGTGACCAGGAGGTAGCGTCAGATGGCTCGCGGGGACAGATACGTGTTCGACAAGACCAGGATGGAGTTCCGGCAGGTCACGCGCTCGGTGTGGACCGTGTTCGGGAAGATCCTGAAATATTTCCTCGTCACAGCCTCCCTCGCCGTCGTTTACTATGTGGTCTTTTCCTTGATCGTCAACACGGACTCCGAGCGTAAGCTCAAAAGGGACATCCAGATGTATGAGAGCATGTATGCCGAGATGCTCCGGAAGGAGGAACTCATCGGCGATGTGCTGGAAGGCCTGAAAGAGAAAGACTCCGAGATATACCGTCAGCTCTTCAACTCCGATTCCCCGGATCTTGGGGTGATCTTTCCCGAAGGTATGCTCTCCGTGATCGACTCGGTTGATGACAAGGATATAGTCGAGTATGTCGGGAGGAAACTGGATCTGCTGGAGGTGGCCTCCGACAGGGTGGAGGATAATCTCCTGCGCGTCATGGCCGCCCTGGACAGCGGAGGGGTCAAGTCCCTGCCGCCGCTGACCAATCCTCTCGGGGAGTTCTCCTACGCCAGGACGGGAGCATCCGTTGGCCGGAAGATCAATCCTTTCTACAAGGTCCCCGCCAGCCACGGAGGACTTGACCTCATCTCTCAGAGGGGAGAGCCAGTCCACGCCTCGGCGGACGGTACCGTGAGGAGCGTCGAGCATTCCACCAGGGGTCTGGGGAACGTGGTTGAGATCGCTCACGGGAATGGTTTTGTCACCCGCTACGCGCATCTTGAGAACACCAGGGTCAGCAAGGGCCAGAAGGTGGAGAAGGGTCAGAGGATCGGTCAGGTGGGCATGTCGGGCAACTCGTTCGCCCCGCATCTTCACTATGAGATCCTGAGGGACACGGTCAGGCTGGATCCCTTGAACTTCATGTTCGCCACGGTCACTCCCGAGGAATATATGGGGATGCTGTTCATGTCGTTCAACACCGGACAATCAATGGATTAAAACATATTATGGAGAAATTATATTACACGATCGGAGAGGTTTCCGAGACTCTGGGGGAGAGTGTTTCACTGGTTCGTTTCTGGTCGAACTCGTTCCCGAGGTACATCAAACCCAAGAGGAACGCCAAGGGGAACAGGCTTTACACGGCCGAGGATCTCGAGTGCCTGAAGCAGGTCCACTATCTTGTCAAGGAGCAGGGCCTGACGCTTGAGGGCGCCTCCAAAAAGCTTGCGGCCGACAGGAAGAAGGTCGAGGGCAGGGTGAAGGTTCTGGAAAGTCTCAAGGAGATCCGTGCCCAGCTTATGGAGGTCAAGAAATCGTTATGAGAGTCAGGGATATAACATCCGTCATCGAGGGCTTCGCCCCGTTGTCGATCCAGGAGAGTTGGGACAACAGCGGTTTGATTATAGGATCCCCGGACCAGGAGGTCCGCGGGGTCATGATCGGATTTGACTGCACACCGGAACTTGTGGACGAGGCGGCCGCTACCGGCGCTGACATGATCATCACCCACCATCCTTTGATATTCGGTGGAATCAAAAGGATATCCCCGGACGATCCAGTGGGGCTCGCGGTTCTGAAAGCGGCCTCTAAAGGTATCGCCGTCTATGCCGCCCATACCAACGCCGACAAGGTGATCGAGGGTGTCAGCGGGACAATGGCTCGCCGTATCGGGCTTAAGGATATTCATGTGCTCGACGAGGAGTCCGAGGGAGTCGGGCTCGGAGCCGTCGGGACGCTTCCGGAGCCTATGGGCGCCGAGGAGTTCATCGCTTATGTGAAGTCCCGTCTCGGCCTGTCCGTGGCCCGTTGCTCCAGACCGGTGGAAATCCCTGTGGAAAGGGTGGCCATGTGTGGAGGATCAGGGTCCTCGCTCATAGGCAAGGCCATGGCATCCGGAGCGCAGGCTTACATATGCGGGGATGTGTCCTACCACCACTTCTTCACGCCTAAAGGATTTATGATCATAGACATAGGCCATTTCGAGGGAGAAGTGGAAATTTGCCATGTTTTATTTTCACTGTTAAGGAAAAAATTTCCTACCTTTGCAATCCGTACCAGCGAGAAGCTTGGGGCGAGCAATCCGGTTTTTTATTATTAGTCAGATTTCATAAGCTATTATGGCAACCAAGAAAATCAAGAAAGTCGAGACACCCATAGACCAGAGGGAGACCTTTGTCTCCTTGCAGAAGAATTTCGCCGACTCCGAGATCAGCGTCGAGGAGAAACTCAAGACGCTTTACGCTCTTCAGGAGGCTGACTCGGCGATCGATAAGATCGTCCAGCTCCGCGGCGAGCTTCCCTCAGAGGTCGAGGCTCTCGAGATCGAGATAGCGGATCTGAAGGCCCGTTTCGCCCAAGGGAGCGCCGTCATTGAGGCTTATAACCAGACTATCGCCGACAACAAGCAGAACATCGTGGAGTGCGACCTCCAGATCGAGAGGTACCAGAAGCAGCTTGACGACATCTCCAACAGCCGCGAGTACGATTCCATCAATAAGGAGATCGAGAATCAGGAGCTCCTCCGCCAGATCGCCCAGAAGACCATCAACGACACCAGGACCGCCATCATGGAGAAGAAAGAGGAGCAGGAGAATCTCAAGGATTACATCTCCGTCCGGAGCGATGACCTCAAGGCCAAGAAAGAGGAGCTCGCCACCATCGTGGAGTCCACTTCCAAGGAGGAGAAGAGGCTCCTCGAGAAAAGGGAGGAGTGCGCCGCCAAGATTGATCCCAGGACCATGAGCGCCTACGACCGCATCAGGGCCAGCGTGCACAACCACCTCGCCGTGGTCTCGGTGTATAACGGGGATTCCTGCGGAGGCTGCTTCAACACCATCACCCCCCAGCGCCAGGTGGAGATAGCCTCGAACAAGAAGCTTATCATCTGCGAGCACTGCGGACGAATCATCGTCAATCCGGATTTCGAATAGACTTTTAGCTATATGCCTGACCAGCCTGGTAAATCTTCAAGAAGAAAGGCCCAGGCAGTCAACCTGGACACACTTGGGCTTGAGATGGGGAACAAACCGCCTCAAGCCCTTGAAGTCGAAGAGGCTGTCCTTGGCGCGATGCTCATAGAACCCTCCTCCGTCGATATGGCGCTCGAGGAGCTTTCGCCGTCCTGTTTCTACGATCCTCGTCATAAGATGATCTACGAGGCGATGTCCGAGTTGGTGAACGAGCACACCTCCGTGGACATAGTCACCGTGAGCGCCAAGCTAAGGGAGAAAGGCAACCTTGAGGCCGTGGGTGGCCCTGTCGTCCTGGCCGGCCTCTCCGAGAAGGTGGGAGCCGCCGCCCACATCGAGTATTATGTCAAGATACTCAAGCAGAAGAGCATCCAAAGGGACCTGATCACCGCCTCGTACGAGATCCTCCGCGACTCCTACGACGATTCGGTCAAAGTGGACCAACTCATCGACGAGGCCCAGACCAAGGTTTACAACGCCATCCAGAACAACCTCAAGAAGGATGTCCAGGAGGTCGGGTCGATCATCAACGACGCGATGAGGGAGATCGAGAGGAACCAGAATAACGATGGTTTGAGCGGTGTCCCCTCAGGTTTCCCGACTTTGGACAAGGTGACCCAGGGCTGGCAGAAGTCGGATCTGATCATCCTGGCCGCGAGGCCTTCGGTAGGTAAGACGGCTTTCGCCTTGAACCTCGCGAGGAACGCGGCTGTGGACCATCACATGCCGGTGGCCGTGTTTTCTCTCGAGATGTCGGCCCTTCAGCTGGTCATGAGGCTCATGACCACTGAGTCCGGCCTCCCCGCCGACAAGCTCAAGGGCGGGGCGAAACTGGCACCTTGGGATTGGCAGCAGCTTGAGACAAGGCTGGCTGCCCTGTCCAAGGCCCCTCTTTACATCGACGACACCCCCAGCATTCCTCTGATGGAGTTCCGCACGAAAGTCAAGCGCTTGGTCAAGTCGAAAGACGTCCGCCTGGTGATTGTGGACTACCTGCAGCTCATGCAGGGTCCTGTTGAGTTGAGGGGACTCCGCGAGCAGGAGGTCGCGGCCATATCCAGAACTCTTAAAGCCACCGCTAAAGAGCTTAACGTGCCTATCATAGCTCTCTCCCAGCTCTCGAGGAATGCCGTCCAGAGGACAGGAGGCACAGGCAAGCCGCAGCTGAGCGACCTTCGCGAGTCCGGCTCCATCGAGCAGGACGCCGACATGGTCATATTCATCCATCGTCCGGACTACATGGGTCTAGGGGAGTCTCCTGAGGGAAAGGAGGCGACCCAGATCATCATAGCCAAGCACCGTAACGGTGAGGTAAGGGATATCGACATGCTGTTCAAGTCCGAGCAGGTCCGTTTTGTGGAGCCGGGAGACACCCTCTCCGCTCTCGCCGAGTCAATGGGCACGGAATCTGCAATGAACAGTGAGTTCGACAATAATCCCGATTTCTGATGAGAATATCACGACTGTTCCTTCCGCTCGCCACGGCCCTGCTCGCGGCGTCCGTGACGGTTGGCGCCGCTGACAATAAGAATTGCCTTCCGCTTAAACTGGACAAGGAGACCCTCGCGTTCAAGGGAGGTGAGAGGCTTGTGTACACAATCCACTATAAATGGGGGCTTATAAACGCTGACGTCGCCCAGGCCACGTTGAAGATCGACTCCACGGTATTCAACGGCCGCTCATGTTACCATGGATCGCTGAAAGGGAAGATACAGAAGGTTTACGAGACGGTGTTCAAACTCAAGGAGGATTTCGACTGCTGGTTCACCACGGACGACTTTAAACCGATGAGGTTCACAAGGGATTGCCGCGAGGGAGGTTATTGGTGCACAAACCTTTACACTTATCACTCCGACCATATTGACGCCCAGATCAACAACTCCCGCAAGGGTGAGTTCACTGTACAGCTTCCCCTTGACGAATGCACCTACGATGTCGCCTCGCTTTTCTTCCTGATTCGCAATGTGGATGTCTCCAAGCTCCAGGCTGGCGGTCGCTACCCGATGACCTATGCCTGCGACCATAAGGTCCGGTCCATCTATTTCAAGTACTATGGGATCGAGGACAAGAAGGTGCCAGGCAAAGGCGTGATGAGATGCCACAAATTCGGTTTCGAGGTGCCGAGGGGTGAGGCCTTCGACGGGAACGACAGCCTTTTCGCGTGGTTCTCCGATGACGCCAACAGGATTCCGGTCTATTTCGTCGCCCCATTAAGGATCGGCGAGGTGCGAGGCCGGCTCTATGACGCCACAGGTCTCAGGCATCCGTTCACAAGTGTCGTGGAGTGATGGCAGAGGCTGTCTCGCATAAAGGCACGGTCATCTCTTCCGACAGCGGGGCGGTCAGGGTTGAGATAGTCTCCGAGTCCGCTTGCTCCTCTTGCCACGCGGCCGGTCTCTGCGGAGTTTCGGAATCAAAAAGGAAGATAGTCGAGGTGCCCGTCCGGGGTGGCCGGGAATATCAGCCGGGCCAGGAAGTCGAGGTTTGCCTCGCGAGAAAGGCCGGGATGAGGGCTGTCCTGCTTTCTTACGCGCTTCCGGCGCTGATATTACTGATTTTAATATTATCTTTGTCAATGATAGGTCTTGGCGAGCTCGCCATCGGGATAATAACCCTTTCCGGCGTCGCCTTGTACTATCTTGTCTTGTATCTCTTCAGGAACCGACTCTCGGAGGGATATGAGTTTTACATTAGGGAAAGATAAATCAGTTCAATCTTATATATGACAACAACAATCATCTGGACCATCGCGATCATCTCGGGTCTCGGCCTGCTGCTCGCGTTGACCCTCTATCTTGTGGCCCAGCGCTTCAAGGTCTATGAGGATCCGCGCGTGGAGCTGGTTGAGAAGGCGATGCCCGGGGCGAATTGCGGTGGTTGCGGTTTCGCCGGCTGCCATGCTTTCGCGGAATCGGCGGTGAAAGCCCCGAATCTGGACAACCATTTCTGTCCGGTCGGAGGCAATGAGACAATGAAGGCCGTGGCGGGGATCCTCGGCTATGAGATCAAGGAGAAGGCCCCGATGGTGGCCGTGGTCCGCTGCAACGGCACCTGCGAGGCCCGGCCCAAGGTCAACGAGTATGACGGTTCCGTCTCTTGCAAGGTCAAGGCTTCCCTCTATTCCGGCGACACGGGCTGCTCATTCGGCTGCCTCGGTTGCGGGGACTGTGTGGCCGCCTGCCAGTTCGGCGCCCTCTCCATGAATCCCGAGACAGGCCTCCCTGTCGTGGACCAGGAGATGTGCACCGCTTGCGGCGCCTGCGTCAAAGCCTGCCCCAAGGCCATCATCGAGCTTCGTAAGAAGGGGCCACGCGGCATGAGGGAATATGTCTCCTGCGTCAACAAGGACAAGGGGCCGGGGGTCAAAAAGGCATGCGCCAACGCGTGCATAGGTTGCGGGATATGCCAGAAGACCTGCACCCACGGGGCAATCGTTCTGGAGAACAATGTGGCCTACATCGACCCTGAGAAGTGCAAGCTTTGCCGCGAGTGCGAGGCCATGTGCCCCACCGGAGCCATCCACGGCGTGAATTTCCCGAAGCCGCTTGACAGGGACGGAATCAAGGCCCGCGTCCAGGAGCGTCAGAAGAAGGCCCGCGAAGCCGCCCAGGCCGCCGCTCAGGCAGCCAACGAGATAAAAAAGGAGGTAACCAATGGCTAGAAGGACATTCTCTATCGGCGGTGTTCATCCCGCCGACTCCAAGATCTCCCGTGACTGCAAACTGGAGTATCTTCCCATACCTCCGACCGTGTACATCGCCTTGTCCCAGCACATCGGGGCCCCGGCCAGTCCCGTGGTCGCCGTAGGTGACAAGGTGAAGACAGGCCAGGTCATCGCCGAGCCGGGCGCTTTCATGTCGGCATATATTCATTCGTCCGTCTCCGGGACCGTCAAGTCGATCGGCCCGAGGAAAGACCTCTCCGGCAACAACCAGATGGTTGTCGAGATAGCCGTTGAGGGAGACGAGTGGATGGATGGGATCGACCGCTCTGACACCCTTGTGACGGAGATCCCCCAGGATCCCAAGGCGATTGTCGAGAAGATCAAGCTCGGCGGCGTCGTGGGACTCGGCGGAGCCACTTTCCCGACCCACGTGAAGCTCAGCCCGCCTCCAGGCAAGAAATGCGAGATGCTGATAATCAACGGCTGCGAGTGCGAGCCTTACCTCACTTCCGACTTCCGCACCCTGGTTGAGAAGGGTTGGCAGGTTGTCGTGGGGACC
>CADBRH010000107.1 GCA_902797035.1 uncultured Bacteroidia bacterium
ACTTTACGTTATTATATTATCAAATTTTTGATTTTACGCGCTAAAATGTACGCCTCTGTAACGAATTAAGTATCAATAACTTCCAAAGACACCTCGCAAAAGGGTAACGATTTGGAAACCGACTGACCGGTTAACTCAATTCCCTAAACCAGAAAAATCGGCCTCTCACGTCACTGAGAGGCCGATTTTCACCCCTTAACACGGGTAATGATTTGGCAACGGTTCGCACTCATTTCCCTTCGTCAATGCCAATATTTCTTGACACA
The DNA here is from genome assembly GCA_902797035.1 of uncultured Bacteroidia bacterium. Taxonomy (GTDB): domain Bacteria; phylum Bacteroidota; class Bacteroidia; order Bacteroidales; family UBA932; genus Cryptobacteroides. The sequence goes on from CADBRH010000107.1 coordinate 267, forward strand.
TCATATTCATTTCCGGAATTTATTGTAAATTTGTAGAAAATTCCGAAAGCACTTTGCGCTATATGGCAGGATACATCAAAAGAGATTTATATCTCCAGAAATTAATAGATAGCCGGATGAACGGTTTCGCCAAGGTGGTCACAGGCCCACGGCGCTGCGGGAAATCCTGGCTTCTCACCCGTATCTACAAGGATTACCTGATCGCAGACGGTGTCCCGGAGGAGGATATCATCGTCGTCTCATTCGACATGGATGACGAGAATAACCAGAGCGAGTTGCTCGATCGGGAGAAGCTCAAGTCTTACCTGTACGGCCGGATCACTGACCCTAAACGCTCATATTACGTGATGCTAGACGAGGTCCAGGAAGTGCGCGGGTTCGAGAGAATCGTCAACGGCTTGCGTGACAAGGACAATGTCGACGTCTATGTGACCGGCAGCAACGCCAAGTTCCTGTCCAAGGAAATCAGCACCATCTTTCGGGACCGGGGCCAGGAAATACGCTGTAATCCTTTCTCGTTCAAGGAATATTGCTCCGGGCGGACAGAGCCGCTCCGTACCCTGTATGGCGAGTATTACACCTATGGGGGAATGCCGGGGCTTCTTATGCTGAAAACCCCGATCCAGAAGGCCCAGTACCTGCAGGACCTTTGGAATAAGACTTACCTCACTGATATTAAAGACCGTTACCATGTCGAGAATGACTCGGCCCTGGAGGCGCTCACCGATGTGCTGTGCTCTTCCATAGGCTCTCTATCAAACCCCACGAAAATCGCGAATACCATCAAGAGCATCCGGAAATCGAAAGTGGACGAGGAGACGATCAAGCTCTATCTGGATCACATCTGCGATTCTTTCCTCTTTGAAGGGGCCCGACGATTCGACATCAAGGGAAAGGAATATTACAAATCCTTCAAGAAATATTACTGCGTGGATCCTGGCCTGCGCAATGCCCGCTTGAACTTCCGTCAGCAGGAGGAAGGACATATCATGGAGAACATCATATTCAATGAACTCCGGAACAGGGGGTATCTGGTAGATGTCGGCATGATCGAGTCCAGGGAGATGAGAGAGGGGAAATCCGAATACAAACAGTACGAGGTTGACTTCATCGCGACGAATGGCATTGACAAGTACTACATTCAGTCCGCCTATAATATGGGCGCCGAGGATAAGCGTGAGCAGGAGTTCAAGTCATTGAGAAAGATTGGAGACTCCTTCCAGAAGATTGTCATTCAAGGAGACGACATCTTGACCTACACCAACGAGGACGGATTCATCGTCATGGGTTTGTTCCAGTTCCTCTTGAATGATGATATCCTGAGATAAGGCTTCACAGCCCCCTTGGCCGTTTGTCAAACTCACGGCAAGCGGGCTCAGGGGCCGCGCGAGCCTCGTCAGTCCGTCCGGACGTAGATGTAATCGTCGTCATCGACGAAGCCGGGGGGCGCGTCGGGCGGGAAGTAATCCTCTGGATCGTGTGGGAATATGTAGTAATATCTGCCACTACGGTCCGGGTCGCCTGAACGAGTGTCCGGGTCGTCCCTGAGCGGGTCGATAGTCACGTCCCTCTCCAGCCAATAGTTGAAATTGAACAGCGCCCCGTCGCCGGAGAGAGTCATTATCCGCTGGGCGAGAAGATACCGGCTCCAGGCGTTAAAGTATTGTCGGTGGTCCTGCATCCCGCTCACCATCTCGCTTCTCCAGACACCGAATATATGTCCCCCGCCTCCCTGATATTTCCCGATTCGGGAGTACCGCTGGTTTATAGCCATTAGTTCCTCTCTCCTGTTCAGGAACTCGTTCCAAGGAGTGGTTGAATATGACGCCGAGACGTTCAGCCCGAAAGGGACAGCCCAAGAGTGCTGGGAATTTATGGTAGACGTCGAGGCAGTTGTGGCCGGGCTCTTCCAGTATTCGTCAGTCAGTCGTCCGAAGGAGTGTCCGAACTCGTGGACCACGGTGTTGCGCCAGTCACCGGGGCTGTTCTTAATCAAAATGAGATCTTCGTCGGTCCTGTTACGGTAGCCACCGTTGGGATCCGACTCGCTTAAGGGTATAATACTCGGATACCTCCAAATAATAGATGCGCCACTCCTGCTCCACGGACACATACAGTAACTATCTCCGGAAGACCATATCAATGCCCTTCCGGCGTAGCGGCTGTCGTTGACAATTATGATGATCGGGACCTCGTTTATCGTGTGTATCCCTCCGGTGATGTCCGGGCAGTTCGCTGTCACGAAATCGAAAACCTGATTGTCGTCCGCCCTCATGTCGCCGTATGACTCCGCTCCCCATTTTGTCCCGAAATAGTTGTTAACGGGCGTGACAACGTTACCGTTCCCGTCAGTGATTCCTGCCCCCGACTGGTTGGACGCGACTTTCAGGATCCAGGCGTTGAACCTGTTCTTGTACGTCTTATACGGCTCTGTGTCGAAAAGGAAGTCAAGCGCGGACTTGGCGAGACTCTCGTACAACGGCAGCTCCGCCAGCGTGAACCCGTCCGGGATGACAGCCACGCTGACAGGTTTGGTGCCCTCGGTAGCAGACATGTATTTGACTGGGGATGTGGATATTGCCCCGGAACCCATGAAAGAATCCCCTAAGTCAATCGCCCCGATGTCCGTCACAACAGACCGCCTGAGTGTGATTTTCTGGCTGGAGCGGAGCGTGGTCGAATGACCGTTCCCATGCCCGACCCCGTCGGAGAACTCCATCTCGAAAAAGGACAACTCCCTCGGCCATAGGGCCATATGGTACTCCTTGCCAGTCTCGAAGTCCCCGGAAAGGGTGATAGAAGAGGAATACTCATCCCCGCTTATTTTCCCCGGATGAAAGTCGGGATACCCTCCGGCGTCATAGATTATCGCGTCACCGGCGATGACCGATGTCGTCCTAAGTGTCACTTCCTTTACCTCAGAGGAAATTTCACCGGCGAGGCTGAACCGCAACAGGGCGGGAAGGTTGGTGAACGTGAGGCTCATCCCGTCCTCGAAGGAGTCTGCCCGCGCGAACGCCAAATTGCTTCCTGCCATAACCCCGTCGGGCACGGCTGTCTGGGCCGCCGGGACCTCAAGACCGAATATCCTCTTTCCGGTCAGATAATTAGTCTCCCTGAACTTCTTGTAGCAGGGTGCAAAGAATATGTAGTCCGTTCCGCCGAGGATGTCGTCTTCGGTGGTGAACTCTGCCGTTGATGTTCCGCCATCTTCAGTCACGAGATCTCCGAAGTAACATATCCCGTCCTTTAAGAATTGTACCCTGATGATATCCCCGGCCTCCCAGAGCACTGTGGCCCCGTATGAGTCGGGTTCAATAACCGCCCGTGAGTCAGAGCTACCAACAACACTGGTGGCCTTTAATCTGATAGTCGAGGCCCCCTTTGGGGCTCTGACTTCTCCATAAGGCCTGACTGAAACGTCGTCACGTCCTTGGGCGTGTCGGGAAAACTCTTTATTGAACGGCAAGGGCCCTTCGGCCTCCGAGCATCCGGAGGCCAGAAGAGCCGTCGCCGACAGTATTGCCAGGATCAGCCTCAAGGCTGCCCGATAGTTGTCGCGCATCTCATTTTATTTTAGAATTCAGGATCTAACTGCATTACTGTGTATCGCCCGAGAGAAGAGGATGCCGAAGGTGCTCCTGAACCGCCACCTTGGCTCGCCTCATACTGCTCCTTGGTCGGAAAGTCAGCGGGATCCGGACCAACTGAGTCGTCGATTGCTATCACAGGGTATGCACCTCCGGCCCAGATAACGCATTTCCAATCAGCTGTATCATAATTAGGTCCCAGCATAGTTGTCCAATTTGGTTTATTATTATTGAAGGTAAAAGAGTTTATATGAGATGCGAATCGCTTACGATCAGGTGTCACATAATAACCAGTCAATGATACATTTGCCCTTATTCCTGTTTCCGGAAAGATATGCGTGTTCGAATGGAGGGTGTCAGTATAGAAAGTAAAGTCTCCATTATTATAAGTTATGTTGTCATTACCGTTTATTCCATACATTCCGATTATGCCGTTAATTTGATCTCCATCATAAGCGAGATGTTGTTTGCCTGATGTTAAAGAATAAAAATATGTCGGGGGAATAATATATCCAGCTGGACATGGGTCATAAATTGTCTTTTCCCCTAAAATAAAATTCTCGGGGTAATAATAATAAGACACCTCATATTTTGTTGTGCCATCAATAACCTTAGGATCTACTCGACAGAAACCTTGGTCTAAGATTCTCATAAGATTACTTGCCCATAAATTACTTGGTGGAATACTATAACTCCCGGAGAGCCAGAAATTATTATAAGCAGTACTGCCTCTTTCTCTTACCCACATAAGCGCAGGATTCTGAATAGTTTCGCTAATGGACATTTTTTCGTTAGTCGTGCTATATGTCCCATCTTCTTTTTCTGGCCATGGCACCTTCCCGTACCATTTGGGCTCAGTGTTATCTGGTGTCTCAAATCCGGTCCCAGGCCAGAAAGCGTCTTTGCGCATAGTATTATAAAATGGCAAGCTACGATTCAGACGTACAATCTCTTGGCCATCGTTCTGCCTCACTTCCATGACGGTCGTTAAAGTACTGATTCCATCATTCTGCTGAAGGACTACATAAACCGTGTTCACGGGATAGTCTTTGGTCACGGTGGTTCCATACACGGTGAATCCTAACAGTCGATTCATAAGGCGGTATGGCCATTCCCAATCATGATGGAGAAGAGGATCATTGCCAGGTTGGTATTTTGGATCCAGTTCTCCATATATCGACACGTCGACATCAGCGTTATCACCAGTGGCGGAATACTCCGGATAATTCTTAGGCACATAATCAGTGACCCAGATATGGTAGCTCCACATGACCGTACCGCTGGCATCCTTGACCGCTATCACAGCGTTGCCCTGGCGAGGCTCGTTGCGCATGATGCCGTTAGCGTCAGGATAGATCGCGATTCCCTTTCTCACTGTAGGGATGCGGAACTTGAGCCACTTGCCGTCGGAGGAGATGCAGCCGTCAGGCAGGTCATAAGTGTTGGCACCTCCGCTCTGGGTGCTCTCGAT
>CADBRH010000108.1 GCA_902797035.1 uncultured Bacteroidia bacterium
ACTTTACGTTATTATATTATCAAATTTTTGATTTTACGCGCTAAAATGTACGCCTCTGTAACGAATTAAGTATCAATAACTTCCAAAAACACCTCGAAAAAGGGTAATGATTTGGAAACGCTTCCCCCCGCCAATCCTCCGACCGCCACCACAAAAATCGGCCTCCCAGCACGCTGGAAGGCCGTTATTCATAAAAAAACCGGGTAACGATTTGGAAACAGGAACTTGCGATTTCAGGGTAGAACGCCGCTATCGACTCGCCGTTTTATTTTGCTGGGATTAATGATTTTACTATATTTGCAGCACGATAAAAAGGCAAACATATGAAGACAATCATCGGACGGGACAAAGAGATAAAGGAACTCAACGACCTCTATTCCAGTAATAAAGCCCAATTGGTGGCCGTGTATGGACGGCGGCGCGTGGGAAAGACTTTCCTTGTCGACGAGGCTTTGAAAGGGCGGATTACTTTCAGGCACGCCGGGTTGTCTCCGGTCGATGAGAATGGTAATGCCAATATGCTGTCAGATCAACTTCAGCACTTTTACCAGTCACTGCTTCTGCACGGAATGAAAAAGAGTCATCGGCCCGCCTCTTGGCTCGAGGCCTTCTTCATGCTCGAGCAGTGGCTTCAGGGCATCGACAACAGGTCTCGCCAGGTCGTCTTTCTGGATGAGCTACCGTGGCTGGATACTCCCCGTTCCAAATTCATCACGGCCTTCGAGGGTTTCTGGAACACTTGGGCCTGTCACAGGGACAACTTAATGGTTATTGTTTGCGGGAGCGCCACTTCCTGGATTCAAGATAAACTGATCAACAACCACGGCGGGCTTTATGGTCGTGTCACGCGCGAGATCAAGCTCTCCCCGTTTTCTTTAAGGGAATGCGAGTTGTTTTTCAATAGCAACGGAGTGCATTTATCGCGGTATGATGTCGTTCAAAGCGATATGGTCTTTGGCGGCATCCCATACTACCTGCAGTATTTCACAAAAGGTTACAGCCTGGCTCAAAACATAGACAGAATATTCTTCTCCAACGAGCGCGTTCTCAGTGGAGAGTATGACCGACTGTTCTCCTCAGTGTTCAGCAACCCCGAAGAGATTAAAAAGATAGTGGAACTTCTTGCCGGCCGCAGAGGTGGTTACACCAGAAAAGACATCATCGACAAAACGCGGCTGGGGGATAATGGGTTGCTCTCAAAAATGCTGAACGCTCTCGTGGCCAGCGATTTTGTGATTAGATATGTCCCTTTCGGCCAACCCAAAAGAGATGAGCGTTACAAGTTGATCGACCCTTTCTGTGTATTCTATCTTAAATACGTTAAGGGCCAAAGTCGTTTGGGAAACGATTTCTGGCTTACTAACGTCACCTCACATAGCGTCTGTGGTTGGCGCGGTTTCGCGTTCGAGGAAGTGTGTCTCAGACATATTGACAAGATAAAGAAGGCTCTGGGGATCTCCGGCGTGGCGTCCAATCAGTCAAGCTGGTTGGTCAAGGGAGACGATGAGGTGGAAGGAAGCCAGATCGACCTTATTATTGAACGCAAGGACAACATCGTCAACATGTGCGAGATGAAGTTCTATAATGACGAGTACACCGTCACCAAGTCATACGACCGCGTTCTGGTCGGCCGATACAACCGGCTTGTCAGAATGATTCCTAAACGGAGTTCAATCAACCCCGTCCTTGTAACCACCTTCGGCCTGGTATATAACGAATACTCAGGGACTTTCCAGAATGTGATCACTCTGGACGACCTTTTCGACTAATTGAATATACCGTCTGGCGTTTATCGCGCGAAGCAAATAGATAGCCCTGTCTGACGAACGTTGAAAGCATCAACCCTTCCCGGCCACTCCTCGATCACTTCCGGTGGTGTCAAATCCCCGGCGGGACCGGGGAGTCGTCGACTATCCCGACGGGGGCGTCAGGCGGGAGGAATTCCTCCGGGTCGTGAGGATAGATATAGTAATATCTTCCACTGCGGTCGAGATCGCTTCGGGTCTCAGGGTCGTCCCTGAGCGGGTCGATAGTCACGTCCCTCTCCAGCCAATAGTTGAAATTGAATAAAGACAGGTCTCCTGACAAAGTCATTATCCTCTTTGCTATCAGGTACCTGCTCCATGCGTTGAAATATTGACGGTTGTCCTGCATCCCGCTCACCATCTCGCTGCGCCACATGCCGAAAAGATAAGTATATCCTCCCTGGAATACCCCTATTTTGGAATAGCGGGTGTCATGACCAATCAGCTCGTCCCTCTTGTCAAGGAACTCGTCCCAGGGGGTATTGCTGTAAGAGCTCGAGACATTGAGCCCGCAAGGGACTTGCCAAGACTGCAAGCTTTTCAGTGTGGCTCTCTCGTTCTCGTAAGCGGTGTTCGGCTTTTTCCCCCAATACTCGTCCAACAGTCGACCGAAAGAGTGACCGAACTCATGGATCACCGCATTTCGCCAATCGCCATAACTCCGTCCCCAACTGTCGAGATCGGCTTCCGTCGGATAATGCCAACCGCCTTCGGGGTCGGACTCGCTGTCAGGGACAATAACCGGGTGACTCCAATAGGTGGATCCGCCATTATGAAACCACGGGCACATGCAATAGGATTTCCCGGACGACCAGAACCACGCCCTCCCGGCGTAGCGGCTGTCGTTGACTATGATTATGACGGGAACCTCATCAATTGTGTGTATATTAGATTTGATGTCCGGGCAGTTCGCTGTCACGAAATTGAACACCTTATTGTCGTCCGCCCGCATGTCGCCGTAGGAGTTGGCGCCCCATTTGGTCCCGAAATAGTTGTTCACGGGCGTGACCACATTGCCGTTCCCGTCGGTGACCCCGGCCCCAGACTGGTTGGAGGCCACTTTGAGAATCCAGGCGTTAAACCTGTTCTTGTACGTCTTATACGGCTCCGTGTCGAAAAGGAAGTCAAGAGCGGACTTGGCGAGACTCTCGTACAACGGCAGTTCCGCCAGCGTGAACCCGTCCGGTACGACAGCCACGCTGACAGGTTTGGTGCCCTCGGTAGCGGACATGTATTTGACCGGGGCTGTGGATATAGCCCCGGAACCCATGAAAGAATCCCCTAAGTCAATCGGCCCGATGTCCGTCACAACAGACCGCCCGAGAGTGGTTTTCTGGCTGGAGCGTAGTGTGGTCGAGTGACCGTTCCCATGCCCGACACCGTCGGAGAACTCCATCTCGAAAAAGGACAACTCCCTCGGCCATAGGGCTATATGGTACTCCTTGCCAGTCTCGAAGTCCCCGGAAAGGGTTATGGATGAGTAAGTCGTGTCAACATCTTTGATTCTTCCAGGATGAAAGTCGGGATAGCCGTCTGCGTCATATATGAGAACATCGCCGGCGATGACCGATGTCGTCCTAAGAATCACTTCCTTGACATCAGAGGCGATGTCACCGGCGAGGCTGAACCGCAGCAGGGCGGGGAGATTTGTGAAATTGATGCTCATCCCGTCCTCGAAGGAATCGGAACGGGCGAACGCCAAATTGCTCCCGGCCATCACCCCGTCGGGCACGGCTGTCTGGGCCGCCGGCACCTCAAGACCGAAGATGCGTTTCCCGGTCAGATAGTTCGTCTCCCTGAACTTCTTGTAGCAGGGGGTGAAGAATATGTAGTCCGTGCCGCCGAGGATGTCGTCTTCGGTGGTGAACTCTGCCGTGGATGTTCCTCCCTCCTCGGTCACGAGATTCCCATAGTAGAAGACACCGTCCTTGAGAAACTGGACACGGATGACATCCCCGCCCTCCCAGATCACTGAGGCACCCTCAGGATCGGTCTCTATCACCGCCCGTGAGTCAGGGCTACCTACAACACTGGTGGCCTTCAATCTGATAGTCGAGGCCCCCTTTGGGGCTCTGACTTCCCCATAAGGTCTGACTGAAGCGTCGTCGCGTCCCTGAGTGCGTCGGGAATACTCCGAATTGAACGGCAAGAGCCCTTCGGTCTCCGAGCATCCGGAGGCCAGAAGGGCCGTCGCCGACAGTATCGCCAGGGTCAGCCTCATGGCTGCCCGATAGGTGTCGCTCATGTCATGTTATTTAGAATCCAGAGTCAATCCGCATCACAGTGTAACGTCCGAGAGATAATGACGCCGAAGGGGCTCCTGAGCCGCCGTTCTGGCCAACCTGGGTCGGATAGTCCGCGGGGTCAGGACCGACCGAGTCATCGATGGGGAGGATTGCGGCTGGCGCACTGGTTCTAAAATATCTCTTGAATTTTGAATCTGAGCCGAGAAATATTGCCGCGGGGAAAACACAGCTAGGGTTGGTATAAGACATTAAGGTATGAGCATGCACGTATAATGGTACACTACTTGGGTTAATATATTGTCCGGTCCCATCGCCTCCCCTTATTCCTGTCTTTGGCAGTGTGAAATAGGTGGTATGGGTCTTATCAGTGTAAATAGAGACATTATAGTCGTCCTCTTCGGCCCATCCATCGCCGAACCATGCTCCAGATGCTTTATTATTATAGGGTAGCATCGCTTGATAATCATTCTCGTTAGAATAATCAGATCTTTTTACAGGCATAGTGATATAATTATTCACAGTTGAATGCTCTCCCTGTCCGGTCGTTAACAAGGTTAGAAAGTAAGGGGGGACAACATATCCTGTTGGACATGGATCGTATATGGTTTTTTCAGCTAGAAGCCAAGCGTTTTGATCACCCCACCGTGTTATTCTCCAATTAATTAATCCAGCTTCACATTGCGTGGATAATAAATCAGGAGAAGTTGAGACTAAAGACTTAACGCCGCTGTTCCATAGATTAGTAGGCGAGCCAGTAAACCAATACTTTCTACTGTTGTCATCTTCATAATTATAAATAATCGCCGGTTCTGTGATTGTCTCGGCAATCGTCATCTGATTGTGTGTCACATTCCTCGAACCGTCTGGATTCAGTACCGTGCGGACCTTGCCGTACCACTCGGGATCGACATCATCCGAGAGAAGCCCCGTCCCTGGCCAGAAAGCGTCCTTGCGGGCGGCCTGATAGTAAGGTTGGCTACGATAAAGCTGGAGCACATCTTGACCATCGTTCTGAACCACGGTCATGACGGTTGTCAAGTCACTCTCGGCCTGCTTCAACTTGACATAGACTGTGTTCTCAGGATATTCCCTCGTCACGGTAGTGCCATATGTGACGAAACCGAGGGGGCGACTCATCAACCTGTAAGGGTAAGTGTTTTCAAAATGATTATCTATGAAAGGAATATCGTATGTCCCGTCTATTTCCCAATAAATCCCCACATTGACATCGCTATTAGGATCTGTCATATAGTTCTTCGGGACATAGTCGGTCACCCAGATATGGTAGCTCCACATGATGTCGCCTGCGGCGTCCTTGACCGCTATCACAGCGTTGCCCTGACGGGGCTCGTTCCTG
>CADBRH010000109.1 GCA_902797035.1 uncultured Bacteroidia bacterium
ATGCCCTTCTTCCAAGGGAGGAAGTGATATTGCTGATTATCACCGGGATAGACCAGCCAGCGGCCGCTTCCACCGAGGTGAGGACCGCTTCCGGGCCAGTGCTTGAGGTGGACCAGGATCTTGCCAGGGCCGACCTTGTCACCTTGCGCTCCATCGATGAGGGCGGCGGTCATGTCGGCGGTCAACTCGGCCGACTCTGAGAAGCATCCCATATTCCTGCTCCAGCGAGGCTCAGTGATGACGTCGATCTGGGGGCCGAGGAACATGTGAAGACCGACAGCGCGGTACTCCGCGGCCATGATCTCACCGAACCTGCGCATCATCTCAAGGTCCCCTCCGGCCGTGATGCCAACCTGACCCTCACCGTTGGTGATGTGGGAGAAATACTGGGTTCCGCTCACGTGTCCCCCGAGCTTGGCGCTGTGACGGGGATCCGATGAGAACATGATAGGGACAGCCAGGTTGCAACCCTCAGCGATCTTCTGCATCCCGTTGGACCAGGCGGCGAATTTGTCGGCGGGGGCCACACCGTTGTTAAGGATGCTGCGGAAGCGCTTCTCCTCAATATAAGACTTGGCGGTGGCGCTCCTTCTCATCTGGCCCATCGCCATCGCTCCGGCGTTCTGCCCTCCGGGGCCGATGGGACCGGCGTATCTCTCCTCCTCGGCCTTTCTCATTGCCTCTTTCTCCTCCTCGGTGTAGTCGTACTTGATCTCACCGCTTTCCCTGACAGCGAAATTAGGATGGAACATCAGGCCTACCTTCTCCTCGAGGGTCATCTGCCCGACAAGGTCGGCGATACGTTTCTCCATCGGGAGGCGCCAGTCCTCGTAAGGATCGATCACCCCGTTCCGGTTCATGTCCTTATAGGCGAATCCTTTCCGTGTCAGGATCTGGACACCCGAGGCAGGGTCATAGCCCAGGTCAGGGCCATTTTTCTGACTGACGAGGTTGTACCCGTCCTTGGTCTCCTCAACCCATTTTGGGCCGCAGGAGCAGACCGCGACAACGCAGGCCGCGACTGATAATAGAAGGAATAACCGTTTCATAAATCAGGGATTGGTTTCAATTTAAGCAATATACATTATTTCCGCCTATAATGCAAATAATCGGTCTCTTAGCGAAAAACGCGTATATTAGTCCGGAAAAAAGTGTATAAAACGATGAGAATGAACATTCCCCTTATGGGCACACTGATTGGCCTGTCCATAATTGTCTGTCCCCTGCTCTATTTCTTTGTCGGGCCCGCCCTTGACACCAACCAGCTCGCGACCCTGAGGGTTTTAGGCATAATCGCCGCCTGCAGCGCCGCCTATTGCTTCATCATCGGCGAGCTGACCGGGAACAACAGCCAGATGGACAAGCTCTGGAGCATCCTTCCAGTCGCCTACACCTGGATCATCGCCGCCCGAGGTGGAATGAGCCCACGACTCGTGGTGATGGCTGTTCTGGCGACAATCTGGGGCTGCCGCCTGACCTACAATTTCGCTCGTAAAGGGGCATACAAACTCAAATTCTGGGAGGGAGAGGAAGATTACCGCTGGGGTGTTCTGCGCTCCGTACCTGCCTTAAGGAAACGCTGGACCTGGGCTCTCTTCGACCTCTTGTTCATCTCGGTTTACCAGAACGCCTTGATACTCATGACCACCTTCTCCGCGCTGGTCTCCATGAACTCGACGGTACCATTCGGATGGGTGGATGTGATCGCCGCGACCCTGACGCTCGGCTTCATCATCCTCGAGACAATAGCCGACGAGCAGCAGTGGAAGTTCCAGACCACGAAATGGACGATGATCAAGGCAGGGCAAAAGCTCGAGGACCTTCCCGCCCCCTACAATAAAGGGTTCAACACCACCGGCTTATGGGGTGTCAGCCGTCACCCGAACTATCTCGGGGAACAGGGCATCTGGGCCTCGTTCTACATCTTCTCAATCGGTGCCGGGATAGGCGTGATCAACTGGAGCGTCATCGGAGCCCTCTTGCTGATTGTCTTGTTCCAAGGCAGTTCCGCCTTGGGAGAGGAGATCAGTTCAGGAAAATACCCCGAGTACCGACTCTATCAGGAGAAGGTCCCGAGGTTCATCCCACTCTGGAGACATGAGTAGGTCCTACCTCAACACCTGGGTAAAGACAGGGGCTTTGCCGTCCTCAACGAGGACATAGACTTTGATGGAGCGTCCCGCCATCTCATCTGGCATGCCTTCCCTCGGGGTGTCCTTGGCCGTGAATAAATATTCCATGCCTCCGGGAATGGCGCGGGAGGCGACAGTCTCGGCCTTGGCGCTTATCATCGGATAATCCCCCACCGCGGCGTCGAACAGCGCCGACTCGTCAGGAGTGACATCACGGGGCTCGGAGAAATCCTCCAGCGCCTGTCCCTCACCCTCGACGAAACCGCCGGCGACCAGGAAGCGCTCTACCTCCTCGGGAGCGTCCTCGACACGCGCGGCGCGGACACCATATCCAGGAAGTATCTCTGTGTCAGGAAGTTTCTTTTTCAGGTCCTGTATACTAGAGTCAAGTCCTCCGCTACCGAAAGTGCAGAAAGGAACTACTTTCTTCCCGCTGAGATCAATCTCCTTCAAGACCGTCTCGATCGGGGTGGCGTAGGTCCCGAACCAGATCGGATAGCCCAGGAATACCACGTCGTAGGAATTGATGTCGGAGACGACCGGTTGAATCTCAGGTGATTCGCCGTCCAACTCTTTGCGGCTACGCTCGATGGTGGCCTGGAAATCCCCGTCGTAAGGGATAGTGGGGACAATGGCCTCGATGTCGGCCCCTAATTTACTCTGAATAGCCTCCGCTACCGCTTTAGTCCCCCCGTTCTGGGAATAGTACAACACTAGTATCTTCGGGGATTTCTCCTTCGCGCAGCAAACCGCCAGCAAAGCGACGGCGGCGATAATCAAAAGTTTTCTCATAAAGTTGATATTTAATTAGTTCTACTTTTCAGTCAAGGCGGCCTTCAGGATGTCGTAATAGACATATGGATTGTCCACAGTGGTAGGGTTTATGTGGTAGGGTCGACCGGAGGCGCTAACGTCGCATATTCCCCAATGAATACCGTCGCAAGTGTCGTCGTACGAGCCGAAAACGGCGTACTCGGTGGCGCCGAGAGCCCATTCCACCCTCCTCTTCCATTCCTGGGCGTCCACCCTGGCCCAATCCTGAGGGGGAACACCGGCGTTCGGGGCGCAGAAGCGGACCTTGCCGTCAGAGCTCTCGGAGTAGTTCCTGTAGCCCCATCCGTCGGAAGGGCGGGCGTCGATGGGATCGTTGACCTGGCAGGTGCCGAGACGGAACTTGGCGAGATTGTCCTTCTCCTCATCGGGAGTGTTCTCCCAAAGCGGCCAGAAGGTGTCCCCGGGGAGGAAAACGACCATCAGGGGCCTGTCGTCACCGAATCCGTAACGGCGGTAGGCAGGATCCTGGGCATATTTCTCCCACACGAACCCGGCCACCTCATTCCAATACTTCATAGTCCAGGCGGCGGGATTGCCTATGAATATGACGAACTGCATGTCCTTCTCGTGGCAGACTTGCACAATGTTGTCCAGCATCTTGCCGTACCCGGGCCAGTTGAGCCCGTCCCCGTTGTCCAGGTGGATCCGGCCGCCCTCCCCCATCTCCCACTCGGGGGGATTGGTGAAATCGACGCTTACCACCTTGATCCCGGCGTCCTTCACTTTCTGGAGGATGTCGCGGACCTGGTCGATGTCTCGGTAGTCATGGGCGGGGTTCCACTGGTCCTGGACAAGGAAAGTGGAGCCGGTGTTGGCGCTCCTGCAGCAAATAAGGAGATGGCAGACCGGCACAGGCCCGTCTTGATTCACAGCCTTCTTGTCAGAGCATGAGACGAGGGTCAGCGAGAGCAGGCCGATGATAAGGGCTAAACGAGTGAGTCTCATATTTTTTTACTTTACGCGAACTTACAAATTATTATCGTTATATTTGACAACAACGGACATTAACACAATCTCATTATATGCGTGAAACCCGATTTTTCCTGATGGCGGCGATAATCGCCGTCTTAGGAAGCCAGAACACGCTTCTGGCCCAAAAGAAACCGCTTGACCACGACGTTTACGACTCATGGCAGAGCGTGTCCGGTTTGAAACTCAGCGACGACGGAAAGGCCATGGTCTGGATGGTGAACCCTCAGGAGGGGGACGGGACACTGTATGTACGCTCCACCCCTGTCACCAAGAAAGGCTCGAAGAAGGGAGCCGCGGCCAAAACCATCTCGATCCCGAGAGGATACCAGCCCACCATCGACCCTGACGGGGAATGGGTCGTCTGCAGGATAAAGCCCGAGTTCGCCAAGACGAGGCAGGAGCGAATCGATAAGAAAAAGAAAGATGACACCGCTAAAGACACTCTCGCGGTGATAGATATTACCTCGATGATTGTCAAGAAATTCCCGTCAGTGGATTCATATTCATCTGGCAGATTCGGGATGCCTTTCGTCGCCTACAAGTCATCCTGGAAGAACGGGAAAGACCGGAAGAGCGGCCTGATCCTGCTCACCCCCGGGTCATGGAAGGCCGACACCTTGAAATATATTGACAACTACACGTTCAGCGGAGACGGGAGTCTTCTCGCTATGACCGCGAAGAAGGACAAGAAAGACTCGCTGTCCGCTACAGCCCTTGTCCTCGCCAGGTATTCACAGCCCGGCCTTGTCCTCGACACATTGAAGAAGGGAGCGGAGGAGTATTTCCGCCCCGCATTCGACGACACGGGATCGAGAATCGCTTTCACGGCCACTACCGACACAAACAAGACCGGAAGCAAACGCTGCGCGATGTTCCTGGCGACCGGCGCGGGAAGCCCTGACGTGGGTGTTTCCGAACTGATTCCTCAGGGAGTGAAGGTGGAAGGCACTGACGGATGGACTCTTACCGAGAACAGCGACATGTATTTCACCCCCGACGGGAGCAGGATAATGACCGGGATCGCTCCCATCCGGCCTCCCAAGGACACTTCAATAATCGATTTCGAGACGGCCCAGCTGGACATCTGGAACTGGGACGCCATCCTGACCCCTCCCCAGCAGAAGAAGAGGCTTGACGGTATTGTGAAAAAGACCTACTCCGCGGTGATCAACCTTAAGGACAACCCAGGCAAAATCATTCCGCTGACCACATCATTCAACGACAACATCAGACTGATAGCCGGCGGTAAGTCCGAGTGGGCCCTGTCACGTGACAACACTGATTTCGCGAGGGAGTCCATGTGGACGGATGGTAATTTCAGCGACTATTATCTCGTGAACCTCAATGACGGAAGCCGCAAGACCATAGTCAAAGGTTTCAACGCCAGTCGTTTGGATGTTTCCCCGGAGGGCAAGTACCTTATCTGGTTCGACAGCGGCGACCGCCAGTGGCACACCTACGAGATCGCTACCGGAACCACCGCGAACCTCACAGGCCAGACTGGAGTCGCTTTCCATGACGAGCTGGACGACCATCCGACAGCATATCCCGGGCCGTACGAGAGCATGCCTAAATGGCTAGATGGCGACCAGGCCGCGCTTATTGTGGACAGATACGACGTTTGGAGATTCTCACCCGACGGCACAAAGGCCGAGAATCTAACCGGAGGAACCGGAAGAAAGACCGGTAACAGGTTCAAAATCCTCGACCTCAGGGCTGACAAACGCACCGAGAACGAGCGCAGAAGCGGTCTCGTCAAGTCTTGGGACCCTAAGGAGACACTTCTCCTGACAGTCCTGAACGAGAACGACAAGAAAAACGGCTACGGGAAGGTCAACTTGGCCAAGCCCGCGAAAACCCTGACATATTTCACGGATACCGTCACTTTCCAGAGCCCTTTGATGGCCCCTGACGGTTCCATAGCCTATCTTAAGGGCAATTTCAGGAATCCTTTCGACGTGTACGTCACAAGCGACTTCTTCGCCTCCAGCGAGAAGCTGAGCGCCATCAATCCCCAGATATCCGACTATCGCTGGGGCAGCGCTAATCTCTTCGAGTGGAACGCGTACGACGGGACTCCGCTGAAGGGAATAGTCTTCATCCCGGACGGCATCAAGCCAGGCGAGAAACTGCCTGTCATGATCTATTTCTACGAGAAATACTCCGACCAGCTTTACAATCACTGGCAACCCGCCCCCTCACGCTCCACTGTCAATCTAAGCTTCTACACATCAAGAGGTTATGTGGTTTTTGTCCCGGACATCGTCTATAAGGACGGGCATCCCGGCGAGAGCGCGTACAATTGTATCTGCTCAGGGGCGGAGGCGCTCTGCGAGAAATATCTTTTCGCCGACAAGACCAGAATGGCCATCCAGGGGCAAAGTTGGGGAGGTTACCAGACAGCGTGGCTGGTAACCAAGACCGACATGTTCGCCGCCGCCGGAGCCGGGGCGCCTGTCAGCAACATGACTTCCGCCTATGGTGGCATCCGCTGGGAATCAGGAATGACCAGGGCTGGACAGTATGAGAACGGCCAGAGCCGCATCGGAAAGACACTATGGGACGAGGGCGGACTTGACCTTTACATCGAGAACTCCCCGATATTCCACGCCGACAAGGTCAACACTCCCCTCCTGATCATGCATAACGACAACGACGGGGCCGTGCCGTGGTATCAGGGAATAGAGTATTTCTCCGACCTGAGACGACTCGGCAAACCGTGCTGGCTCCTGGAATATAACAACGAGGCGCACAACCTCGTGGAGAGGCGAAACTGCAAGGATCTCTCAAAGCGGCTCCAGCAGTTCTTCGACCATTACCTTAAAGGCGCCCCCATGCCAGCGTGGATGAAGACCGGCGTGCCGACCGACCGAAAGGGTGAGTATTTCGGGTTTGAGTATTAAACCTACAGCATGTCGGCCAGGTTCTGGTAGTACCTTTTGCTGACTGGTATCCGGCCGACTCCCTCGCGGATGAACTCCGTGTAGATGACACCGTCTTTTCCCCGGCTCAGCAATCTGACGTGCCGGGGATTGACGTAATATGATCTGTGGCATCTGACAAAGCCATGCCTCGCGGCGTCCTCCTCGAAGCTCTTCATAGAGTTACGGAGTTGGTAAACCCGGGTCTTGTCATTGTCCAAGTAGTTGATTTTAATGTAGTTCTCGTCAGCCTCGATAAAAAGGACGGCAGACGGGTCGATTGTCAGCTTGAGGCGTTTATGCTCGTCCCTGAACTTGATGAGAGTCTCTTCCGGTTCTTTCGCGGTATTCTCAAGATCCAAGGATTTATTTATGATTATCCTTGTCGCGATGGCGATGATGTACGGATAGACCAGCGTGAGGAACAGAATTTTGAATGAATACGACAATGCGGTGAAATACGGCATCCCCTCGGCTTTAAGATAGAACAGGGAAATGTAAAGGGCGAAGAAAAAAGCGCTGACCAGAACCTCGCCGAGGCACCAAAGGATATAATGCCACCACTTGAACGGGACATATTTGTACAACACGCTGAAAACCAACCTTGTCAGCGAGAGAACACTGACCATGATACAGCAAAGCATCAACAGGTGGAATGTCCAGCTTTTCCCTCCGATATCCATGACCTCCCGGAAAGAGAAAGGATCGTAAACGAATATGAAGAAGAAAAAGAAAAACGGAAGAAGAACCGCGTACTTGACCTGGTTACGGTACTCTTTCGAGACTCTCAACATCGTGTCCATAGTTGCATTATTTATCACTTATAATATAGTGACGAAAATTCAAGTCCTATATTTTTGTCACAAATTTAATAGAATATTTCCGCCATACAACTATTTAATCACAATATATTAACTATAGACCACAACAATTTCGTCACAATACATTAATGCTTTAGCTTTGTGTTCAGCTAAGGAATAATATCATAACGCGATGAACACTTTCGAATACACGATCAACCAGGACGCCGCGGCGAAAGACGGCATGGTTAAAATCGCCTCGATTTGCGGTTTCATTGTCAACGCGGCGTACAGAACCCTGAACGAGGAAGGATACGGGATGTGTACCCTGTCCAAATGCACTTTTGAGATCGACGAGAGACCGAAAACCGGTGACTCGGTCAACATAATCGTGAATAACGGCCTTAACAATATTGTTACCATACTAAACAGATATGTTTCCTTAACTGATAGTGAAGGAAATGAGATTGGAAGAGGAAAGATAGAATGGCTGTTGCCGAACTCTTCCCGATTGGGCGTTACAATGGAGAGTCCATCCCGTTTGGCGCGTCGTTTCATCAACAGATTCCGCGGGATTATGCCTGATATCGACTCGGCCGCCGGCCTTCAGATCAGGATAGACATGGATTTCAACGAGGAGGCCCGCCAAAGGAGCGATTTCTCCGTCGCTTTCAAGAAGATCTGCGACTCAAGGTTTTTCTTCCTCGCACGTTCCGGCTCTGACACACTCTGCAGGGCTATGCTCCAGACCGCGTGATTTTTCTTATATTAGCGGTATGAAAAAAGTATCGCTATTCATTTACGCCATCCTCGTGTCTGTCGCGGCTTTCGGACAACGTGAGTTCGTCGACCCGGCATGGTACATAATAGACAAGGCGGACATCGACCGCGCCATCTCGATAACCGGCAAGACACTCAAGAGACCCCTCGCCTATCCCAATCCCTCCAAGGGAGCCCAGTGGTTCCCGGAAGCGAGCCTCGGCCTGTTCATGCATTGGGGCATCCACAGCCCCCTCGACGCGCAACCCTCATGGGGAATGATAAAGGGATATCGCTGGAATGGCGGCTACACTGCTCCAGATTTGTATTACGGTCAGGCTAAGACCTTCAACCCCGACTATCATCCTCTCGAATATCTCAAGGCGGCCAAAGAGGCCGGATTCACCTACGCGGTCCTGACCGCCCGCCACCACGACGGTTATTCGCTTTGGCCCTCCAAATACGGCTTCGGCGTAAAACATTTCTTTCCCGGCCGCGACCTGGTCAAAGAATATGTCGATGCCTGCCGAGAGGCCGGTCTCCGAGTGGGGCTCTATTACTCCCCGCGCGACTGGTTGTTCCCAGGCGACGTGACCGACGACTGGTTCGACGCTGAGACATGGGCTGATTCAAGACCTAAAGTGACACCGGAGGAAGACAGGGCCAACTACTTGAAATTCTTGGGATATGTCATCACCCAGCTAGAGGAACTCCTGACCAATTACGGTAAGATAGACGTGCTATGGCTGGACGGAATGGGTTGGAAAGATGTCAATGACCATAGCAATGACCAGGTGTATTCATGGATACGCTCCATTCAGCCGGACATCGTGATCAACGACCGTTGGGCCAACGTGGTCGATCCAGACAACCCACAGGGGACCTCCGCCCGGGTCGGGGATTTCACCACGCCTTTCGAATGTATAAAACCAGCCTACCGCCCGTCAGAGTGGTTCGAGCACTGCCACATCTGGACCTGTGGAGGCGGTGGATGGGGCCACGACAGGACACAAACATTCCGTCCGCTCAGCTGGTTCTTCGATGAATATGTCGCCTCCAGGTCGATAGGGGGCAATTTCCTGCCCAACGTGGGCCCGGACGGGAACGGGAATATGTCCGATGTGTTTTATTCAAAGCTAGACAGCCTGAAAGCGTGGAGGGCGCATAGCGGGGAATCCCTCGAGGGCGCGGGCCCCACGCCAGGCGCCGAGCTCTCCAATGTGCCTTTGACGACCCGCGGCAAGAGGATCTGGTACGCCCATCTCCGACCCGATTTCACCGGCCAGGTCTCAGTTATGACGAGCCGCCGGCCCTCGGAGGTCATCCTCCTTCGGACCGGCGAGCCTGTTCGCTATATGTTCGTCGGCGGCGCCGTCGTCTTTAAACTCCCCAACGATTCCCGCACCAAGACCGACGACGTCGTCAGAATCCGCTTCTAACGGGTTTTGGTGACCGAAGCGGCGCGGGATACGGAGACCAGGTCGATCTTAAGTCCCTCGTGGGCGACATAATGCACAGCAGAGGCCCCGCTGGCGTCGATCGACAGGTAATCCAACGCGTTGACATCACACTTCGCGGCACCGGAAGCCTCAAGGAACACCTCATTGACAGGGCAGCCCGACGCCCTGACCTTTGACGCGCCGGAAACTTCCACCCTCATTTTCCTGGCCGATCCGGTCCAGTTGAACTCCGAGGCCCCGGAAATCTCAAGCGAAATCTCATCGAATTCTCCTCTTAAAGTCGGCTTTGAGGCACCTGAGAGATCGATCGCGATCTTGCCGGCGGAGACACCTAACAACGCCTTGCTAGCCCCGCTCATATCCACCTCAGCTGTGTCGAAAACACCATCCAAGGAGACATAGGAAGCGCCCTGAATCTCGGCGTCAATATCTCTAGCATTGACAATGAGCTTGTTAACCCTTGAAGCCCCTTCAGTCTCTAGCTTGAAACCCCTGTCTGGTATCTCGAACTCATCATCGGAGCGGAACTGGGCGACACCGGACAAGTCAAGGCTTCTGAGGACCGGCATCGAGACATTCGCCTCGATCCGCATATCACCGATTTTGCGGCTAATCTTGGAAGGAACATTCTCAAGGCCGATTATAAGCTCATCTCCCTGTACCTTGACTCTCAAATAAGGCTCCAAAATGTCCGGAACCTTCAGATTCACTTTGTACACGTCGGATTTCACGACATTGACATTCACCAATCCGCGAGCCTCGATGCCCGAGAAATTCTTGAAGTCAAAACTCTTTGTGAGATACTTCCCGGAATTGTCGGCACCCATCAGAACGGTCGCCGCCAGAACCATTGCGGCAATAACTGTTACAAATCTTTTCATATTAATTTATAATTATTTAATATTCTTAATCTTAAGCAAAGCATCAAGTAGTTCGCCATAGTATTCTTTCAAGACAGCCGCCTTCTCTTCAGCTCCCATCTCATCCGGTAGCAAGTCAATCAGCGGAGATGTCTCATCAACCACACTCTCGGCCAAGAGACCTAACTCAGCGTCGGTCCCGGCAGAGAACAAATCCTCGTAAATATCCGCGACGTTTGAATAATAGGTCTCGCATATATCGACCTGATCAACCCCGACTCCCGCGAACCAATCCCGTTGTCCGCTCTCAGGGAGTCTCAGGAATACAATGACAGCCACAACCGCCGCTATTCCGGCCGCCATCAACCAGAGGTAGGATCGACGAGGCCGAGTGTCAAAGGTATCCAACCTTCTCTCGAAACGGTCCAGATGACCTTCAGGAAGCTCCTTGTCGTCAAAAGCCTCCCTGTACATCTTGATATATTCCTCAAACTTTTCCATATTTATCTCACGATTCAGTATCATCGCCAAGTCTTTCCGCCAGCATTTTCCTCGCTCTTGAGAAGCGGGTCCTGAGAGTCCCCTCACTCTCTCCTGTCAATTCGCTGATCTCCTCATAATCAAGCCCTTCCATCAACACGAGGGTGACAATCAGCCGATATGGCCCGGGCAAGCCTCTTATCGCCGATTTGACCTTCTCTACACTAAGAGGGCTCTCCTCACGCTCAATCGACACCGGGGCGAAGTATTCGGGAGCTTCCTCGACGGCGTATTCATCAAGGAACAACCTTTCCCTCTTCTTTTTCCTGAGCGCGTCGATAGAGGCCCTGACACACGTCTTTGTGAGCCACGCCCCCTCTTTCCTCTCCCTATCGGCTCCGGCCGGAAGTATAAAGAGCCCTCGGCCGGTGACAAACTTCAGTATCGTGTCCTGCATGACTTCCTCCGCGAGATCGCTGTCGCCGACAATCCGAAAGCTGATATTGAACAACTTCCGCGAATACGTGTTGTAAATCTTTATGGATTCCTCCCTCGTCATCATCTGGTCAAACGGACACTCTTTTTCACTGCCTTCCGAATAATAAACGAACGGGTCAGGAGGTTGTTACAAAAAAACGGGAGACATGTAGCCATCCCGTTTTATCATGAATAATCTTCTTAAGACAATTAAGCGTCGGCGCCGTCATCGTCTCCTCCGTACTGGGAAATATTGTCGTCAGGGAGGGTGGAATCGGTGGGAGCGTCGGCTGAGGTTCCGGCGACCTCCTCGTTCTCGGCGTCTTCCTCTCCCTCAAGCCATCTCTCAAGCGCCTCAGCGTCGTCAGTCTTCAACTTGATCTTGACGAGATAAATGGAGTCGGGTGTCTCGATTGTGACAGCGTTGAAGGGAGTGCCGTCAGGCTTTGTATATTTCACGAGGTCAGGCAGATAGTCGCTGAATCCCTTGGGGTACTTCTCATTGAAAACGGCGGCGAGTTCCTCCGACATGTTCTCATAGCTCACGACGTGCCTTTTCCTGGAATCTGGATTCATATTCTCAATAGTATCTCTTATGGTTCAGGGTGCAATATTATAACTTTTTTCCGAATCGCGACACAGGGAGGCTACTTTTTTCTGAAGAAAAATGATTTCTGCCTTTTTTTACGCTCCGGGTCCCTCTCGACGAACACCGGCTTCATCGTCCTCGGGTCAAGCCCGGTGTAATACATAACGGACGAGGTTGTCATCGGAGTGGGAGTGAAATCCTGCACCTGATCCATAAATATGCCCCTCAACGCGGGGTGCCTCGAGAGGTTCTCCATGTCCTTCATTGTACATCCGGGGTGGGAGGATATGAAATACGGCACGATCCCGGTCCTTCGGCCGTTCTCGGCGCAGATCTTGTCGAACTCGGCCCGAAGCCGCTCGAACAACTTGAACGAAGGCTTCCCTAGATATTGAAGTACCCTGTCCTCAGTGTGTTCCGGGGCCACTTTCAGGCGTCCGGAGGTATGGTCCAGTATCAGAGTCTTGAGATAGGGCCTTGAGGTCTCGTCGATATATCCTTTCTCGTCCAGGAAAAGGTCGTAGCGTATTCCGCTGCCGATGTATGAATGCCTGACACCAGGAACGGCGTCCACAGCCTTGTACAGCTCTAGGAGGCGCTTGTGGGAACGGTTCATATTCACGCATACGGCTGGGAATAGGCATGATTTGCGGCGGCACTTGGCGCACAGCTCCGGATTCTTGCCGGACATCCCGTACATATTGGCCGTCGGGGCGCCGAGATCAGAGATATTACCGGAAAAACCGGGCATGGCGGCGAGTTTCCGAACCTCCTTGAGTATTGACTCCTTCGAGCGCGACTGGATGAACTTGCCCTGATGCGCTGCTATGGTGCAGAAATTACAGCCTCCGAAACAGCCTCTGTGCGTGATGATCGAGTCCTTGATCATGTCATAGGCCGGGATCCTCTTCCCCCTGTAACGGGGATGAGGAAGTTTGGTGAAGGGAAGATCCCAGTAGGAGTCCATCTCCTCGGTGGTCGAGGGGGGACAAGGAGGGTTCACCTGCACGTAGCCGTCCCCGACCGGCTCGATAATCGTTTGAGGGTGAAGAAGATTGGCGTTGGTCTCGATCAGATGGAAGTTTTCCGCGACGGCTTTCTTGTCAGCCTTGCACTCCTCGAAAGAGTGGAGTACAAGGGCGTCCTTGGCCTTCCATTTCCCGCTCATCCTGAACGCTATCTGGGGAATACTCCGGATCGCGTGGGGATTGCGCATGTCCTCGATGGCGCGCGTGAGCTCGAGCATGGTCTTCTCGCCCATCCCGTAACAAAGATAGTCCGCCGGACACCACTCGATGATGGAAGGAAGAAGCTCGTCTTTCCAATAATCGTAATGGGTAAGCCGCCTGAGCGAGGCCTCGACGCCGCCGATCACGACCGGCACGTCGGGGTAAAGCTCCTTCAATATCCTTGAATACACACTGACGGCGTAATCCGGCCTCGCTCCGGCCTTCCCGTCGGGAGTGTAAGCGTCGTCGTGACGGAGACGTTTTCCCGCGGTGTAATGGTTGACCATGGAGTCCATGGCGCCGGCGTTCACGGCGAAATAAAGCCTCGGAGCCCCTAGCTTCCTGAAATCCCGGAGGTCGTCGCGCCAGTTGGGCTGCGGCACGATGGCTATCCTGTAACCGAACTTCTGGAGCCAGCGGGAGATGCAGGCGCAGCCGAAGGAGGGATGGTCAACGAAAGCGTCACCTGTGAAAAAGATTATGTCGATGTAGTCCCACCCAAGGGCCTCCACCTCCTTCCTCGAAGTCGGGAACATGTAATCTTCCATAACTGTCACTATAAGATGCCCTTTCCGGCCGGAGGAAATTCCGCCTGCCATTTTCCCGGCTAGGGCGCGAAGCGCAGGCAGGCGGTGTTTGCCTCCGGCCGGGAAGGTTACATCCTTTCAGGGAGCTCTATTCCTAGGATACCCATAGCCCTGCGGAGAGCGGCGGAAAGAGTGTCGATCAGAGTCAGGCGGGCCTGAAGCATAGAGGGATCCTCCTCTCTCAGGATCGGGGTCTCATGATAATACTGGTTGAACTCTTTGGCGAGATCGTACGCGTAATTGGCGATTACAGCCGGTGAATACGCCGCCGCGCCCTCCTCCACCTTGGTGGGAAAGAGGTTAAGAAGTTTGATGAGCCTTATCTCCTTGGCGCTCAAATCCACGGAAGGAGCCGCCGCGGCGGAGTATTCCACTCCCCTCTCCTCGGCCTTGCGGAGAATGGAGCGGATCCTGGCATGGGTATATTGGATGAAAGGACCGGTGTTGCCGTTGAAATCGATTGACTCCTTGGGATTGAAGAGCATGGTCTTCTTTGGATCCACCTTGATAATGAAATATTTCAGCGCTCCCAGCCCGATCATGCGGTAGAGCCTCTCTTTCTCCTCTTCCGACATGTCGGCGAGCTTGCCGGACTCCTCGGAGGTCGCCTTAGCCTCCTGATACATCTTCACGATGAGGTCGTCGGCGTCCACAACCGTCCCCTCCCTCGATTTCATCTTGCCCTCGGGGAGCTCAACCATTCCGTATGAGAGGTGGAATATGTCGTCCGCCCACTCGAACCCGAGTTTCTTGAGAATAAGCTTCAGGACCTGGAAATGGTAGTTCTGCTCGTCGCCGACCACGTACACATGGGAATCGAGGTTGTACTCCGCGAAGCGACGCTCCGCGGTGCCGAGATCCTGGGTGATATATACGGAGGTCCCGTCCGAGCGGAGCAGGAGCTTTCTGTCAAGCCCGTCGGCGGTGAGGTCACACCACACCGAGCCGTCACTCTCCCTGACAAAGACACCCATATCCAAACCTTTCTGGACCAGCTCCTTCCCGAGAAGATATGTCTGACTCTCGAAATACACCTTGTCGAAAGTGATCCCCAGCGCCTCGTAGGTCTCGTCGAAACCGTCGAGAACCCATTTGTTCATCCTAGCCCAGAGATCCCTGACCTCCTTGTCGCCCGCTTCCCATTTACGAAGCATCTCGTGGGCCTCCTTGAGGCAGGGAGCCTCTTTCTTGGCGGTCTCCTCGTCCATCCCGGAAGCCACAAGTTCAGAGATCTCCTTTTTCAAGATATCATTGAAAGCCACGTACATGTCACCCACAAGATGGTCTCCTTTCTTACCAGTGGACTCGGGCGTGGCCCCGTCCCCGACTTTCTGCCAAGCCAGCATGGACTTGCAGATGTGGATGCCGCGGTCATTGACAATCGTGGTCTTTATAACGTTGTTCCCGCTGGCCTTGAGGAGTCTCGACACGGAATCACCAAGGAGGTTGTTCCTGATATGACCGAGATGCAGGGGCTTGTTAGTGTTGGGTGAGCTGAACTCGACCATGACGTTCTTTCCCGTTGAGGGAAGGAATCCGAAATCGGGAGTGGAGACAATCTCGGCGAACATCTCGTTCCAATAGAGGTTGGAGAAAAGGATATTCAGGAAGCCTTTCACACAGTTGAATCCGGAGATCTCGGGAACATTGGCCGTAAGCCAGTCCCCTATCGCTTTGCCGGTGTTCTCGGGTGTGGTCCTGGATATCTTTAAAAGAGGGAAGACGACCAGGGTATAGTCGCCTTCGAACTCTTTTCTCGTCACGCCGACTTGAAGGGCGGACGGATCAATCTCCACGTTATATAGTGCCTTTATGGCTTCTGAAGCCTTGGAGGCGATAAACTGGTCTGGGGTCATCTATCCTAGATAAGTTTTCAACAGTTTGCTGGCGGAAGGTTTCTTCAACTTGCGGATGGCCTTTTCCTTGATCTGTCGCACACGTTCCCTGGTGAGGTCGAGCCTTTCGCCGATCTCCTCGAGAGTCATCTCCTGGCATCCGATCCCGAAAAAGCTCTTGATGATCTCACGCTCGCGGGCGGTGAGGATCTGGAGGGATCTCTCGATCTCAGTGCTGAGCGACTCATTCACGAGGCCCTTGTCAGCCATCGGGGAGTCATCGTTGGGGATAACGTCCAACAGGCTGTTGTCCTCGCCCTCCACGAACGGCGCGTCGACGGAGACATGCCTTCCGGAAACCCTGAGGGTGTCCGAGATCTTGTCCTGAGGAATGTCGATCATCTCGGCCAGCTCCTCGTTGGAAGGCGCCCTCTCGTTCTTTTGCTCGAACTGGGACAGTGCCTTGTTGATCTTGTTCAGCGAACCCACCTGGTTAAGGGGAAGACGCACTATCCTGGACTGCTCGGCCAGGGCTTGGAGTATAGACTGACGGATCCACCACACGGCGTAGGAGATGAATTTGAAACCGCGGGTCTCGTCGAACTTCTCGGCCGCCTTAATCAGACCGAGGTTGCCCTCGTTGATAAGGTCTGGAAGGCTCAACCCCTGGTTCTGGTACTGCTTGGCCACAGAGACGACAAATCTCAAGTTAGCCCTGGTGAGTTTCTCCAGGGCGGCCTGGTCGCCTTTGCGGATGCGCTGCGAAAGCTCCACCTCCTCCTCGGGGGACACCAATTCCTCGCGGCCTATCTCCTGGAGATACTTGTCCAGGGACGCGCTCTCGCGGTTGGTGATGGATTTTGTGATCTTAAGTTGCCTCATATCTCTTAACAATAATAATCCCGGCAGAGGCGTGACCGACCCCCTGCCGGGAATACCACTAAATCAACGCCCTGACTATTCTTTGCCGAATCCGAAGAAAGCCTTCCTTCCGTTGGCGGTGACGCCTTCGATGTAGACTGACCTCTTGGCGGCCTTGGCGATGTCCACGACATCCTGAGGTTTGCTGACTGGCTGGTCGTTGACGTAAGTGATGACTAGTCCCTCAGAGGCGCCCGCCTCGAGCATCTTTCCTGTGCTGACAGATGTCACGAGGACACCCTTGTCAAGCCCGAGCTTCGCCAGTGTCTCCTTCGGAGCTTCCTTAAGGGTAGTCCCGTAGAAAGCTATCTCACCTTCAGACACTTCCGTCCCGTTCTCCGAGCTGCTGCCCTTGAACGCGACCTCGATGTCTTTCTCCTTTCCGTCGCGAAGGACCGTTACCTTGGCCTTGTCGCCGGGATGGTAGGAATTCACCTTCACCTGAACCGCGGAGCCGTTCTTCAGTCTCTGACCGTCAATGGCGAGAAGGATGTCCCCCTTCTTGACGCCCGCCTTGTCGGCGGAGCCGCCTTTGACAACCTCATCAATATATACGCCGTCCAGAGAAGAAAGTTTCAATTTCTTCGACATGTCATCGACGGAGTCGTAACCGAGGTTCTTGGCGAGGGCCTCGGTGAGATCGGCCATCTTGATTCCGAGAACCGCCCTCTTGACGGAACCGAAGTCGATGAGGTCGCCCACGACCTTCTTGACTATGTTGACCGGGACAGCGAATGAGTATCCTGAATACGAGCCGGTCTGGGAGACAATGGCCGTGTTGATGCCCACGAGCTCACCTGTCTTGTTGACGAGGGCGCCGCCGGAGTTGCCGGGGTTGACGGCCGCGTCAGTCTGGATGAAGGACTCGATCTGGAGGGTCACTTTCTCCCTCGGGTCATGGGCCATCTGGCGGCCCTTGGCGCTTACGATACCGGCGGTGATGGTACCCCTGAGCTGGTAGCCCATAGGGCTTCCGACCGCGAGGACCCACTCGCCGAGACGAAGATTGTCGGAGTCGCCGAAGGGAAGAGTGGCGAGCCCTTCCGCGTCTATCTTGATGAGGGCGATGTCGGTCGCCGGGTCAGTGCCGATCACGGAAGCCTCGTAAGTCTTGTTATTATTGAGGGTCACCTGGATCTTGGTGGCGTTGGCCACGACATGGTTGTTGGTGACGATGTAACCGTCCGGACGGATGATGACTCCGGAACCGGAGCCCTGGATCTGACGGGACTGTGGCATACCTTCACCGAAGAAGAAACGGTAGAAAGGGTCGTCCATCTGGTACTGCTGGGTGGCGGTCACCTCCACATAGACGACCGCCTCCACGGCGGCCTCGGCCGCGTATGTGAGATCCGGATAGTCGGATTGCGCCAGATTGACAGTCTTTGTGACAGACCTGCTGACGGGATTTGACACTTTATCATTGTTCTCGTTTACGGTGGCCGCTTTCAGCACACCGTAGGCTGCCAGCACGCTGAGCAGAACGGACAGCGCCACTGTGATAAAACCTTTTTTCATCGCTGACATATTGTTTCTGTTAAATATTTTTCCGGGTGAGGTATTTTTCAAATAAGATGCCATAAACCGCGGGTATATTCGAGGATTATTCTTATATTTGTATTTGTCAAATTGATTTAAAAAATCAACGCTATATGAAATTCAACGTTTCCAGCACAGAATTGCTCAAAGGGCTGATGAATATCTCCAAGGCCGTTCCCGCCAAGTCCGCCCTCCCGATCCTTGAGAATTTCCTGTTCGACCTTAAAGGCAATATCCTCGAGGTCACGGCGTCGGACTCGGAACTGACGCTCAGGACCGAGATCGAGGTTGATTCCACAGAGGAGGAAGGCAGGATCGCCGTGCCCGCCAGGCATATTATAGACCTGCTAAAGGAGCTCCCAGATCAGCCTGTCTCCGTGAGGACCTCCAGTGACAGCTCCATCGAGTGCGGCTGGACGAGCGGTAACTCCGTGCTCCCGTTCTTCCCGGCGGAGGACTATCCGGAGATAAAAGGGGCATCCGATGACGCCGAGAAAGTGACCTTCCCGGCCGCTTGCCTGATCGAGGGGATCGGCAGCACGGTGTACGCCACGGCCGACGATGAGATCAGGCCCGCGATGAACGGTATTTTCTTTGACTTCGACACCGAGTCCACCACCCTGGTGGCGTCCGACTCACATAAGCTGATCTGCTACACCACCAAGGATGTCAAGGCCCCGGCGAAATGCTCCTTCATCCTCCACAAGAAGCCGGCGAACGTGCTGAAAGCGATCGTCGACAAGGAGGACGGTGATGTCGAAATCGCTTTCGACTCCAGCACAGTGGTGTTCTCCTTCGGACGCACCACCATGGTCTGCCGCCTGATTGTCGGGAAGTATCCAAAGTACCGCGATGTCATCCCCAAGAACAATTCATCGGTCTTGAAAATAGACAGGAGCCTGTTCCTCAACACCGTCCGCCGTGTGGCTGTCTGCGCCAACAAGGCCTCCAACCACATCAAACTCGACCTCAAGCCCGGACAGATGGAGATCACCGCCCAGGATTTGGGTTTCGCCATCGCCGCCTACGAGAAAGTCACATGCGACTACAATGGTGACGAGCTGACTATCGGGTTCAAGTCCACATTCCTCGGCGAGATACTCTCAAACATGAGTTGCGAGACTGTCGTGATGAAATTCGCCGACGCGCGCAGGGCCGCCTTGATCGTCCCTTCAGGGGAAGACGCGGCGAGCGAGAATATCTGCGGCATCCTGATGCCGATCATGGTTCAGTGATAAACATACCTCGACGTGGAACTTTCACTTCAAAAGCCCCTGCTGTTCTTCGACATAGAAAGCACGGGGCTTAATATTGTCTCAGACTGTATAGTCGAGCTTAGTTTCGTCAAAGTCTTCCCGGACGGGCACCATGAGACCAAGACCTGGAGGGTATGCCCTTGGGATTACGCCGCCGGTGTCCAGAAGAAAATGGATCCCAAAGCCTCGGAGGTCAACGGGATCAAGGACGAGGATCTTGTCGGGGAGAGAAAATTCATCGAGATAGCCCCAGAAGTGGTTGAATGGATAGCGGACAGCGACCTGGCCGGTTTCAACTCGGCTAAATTCGACCTGCCTATGCTGGCCGAGGAGATCGAGAGAGTCCGCTCCTATTGCGTGAAAAGAATTCAAGATCCTAGAGTGCCGGATGCTAACCGCTCTAAAGCCAGGGAGACACTGGGCAAGGTCGATGTGGATCTCCATTCAAAGCGGATGGTAGACGTGCAAACCATCTACCACTACATGGAACCACGCAATCTCAAGGCGGCATACCGTTTCTATTGCGGAGGCGAGGATTTCGAGAACGCCCATACCGCTATGGCTGACACGATGGCCACTTACGAGGTCTTGAAAGGGCAGCTGGAGATGTACCAGAAAGCCGACAAACACCACGAGCTGGTCCTGAAGAATGATGTGGAGTTCCTTTCAGGGGTCGGTGGACGTCCCAGGAATATCGATTACGCCGGACGCCTGATTCTCGGGAAGGACGATGAGCCCATTATCAGTTTCGGAAAACATAAGGGACGTTCCGCCCGTTCGGTATACGAGACGGAGCCGGCGTACTTCGCTTGGATCGAGAACGGTGAGTTCACGATGGACACGAAACGTCAGTTCGCTCTCCTAAAGGAGAAGTTCGACAAAGAGCGGAGAGAGGCGATGAGCAAACCACTCGAAGGGGAGGATTTGAGTGACGCCGTCGCGAAGTTGAAAGATAGGTTTCAAGGGGGCAAGCTTTTCTGAATGAGGGATTTCCGGTTGATTATCGCGATATCCTCGGCGCTTGTGGTAATCGTTTCCTCATGCGCCGGCAAAAGAACGGTCGGAGAATATCCGGCGGACGTTCAGGAGCCTTCATATATTCGAATTCAAGAGAGGGACGAGGGTGGTTGGACCGTGGTGTCAGTCTCCCCTTTCGACGGATCACGGGACACCCTCATTGTCGATAGACCAATGAGCCGGCTCGTGGTGATGAGCACATCGCACATCGGTTTCCTTGAGGCCATCGGCCGTCTCGACGTCGTCGCCGGCGTCTCGGGAGTCGACTACGTCTACTCAAGCGAAGGACCTCTGTCGGAAGGCTCTGGCAGTCCGGACTCCACGCTTCGCCTGGCCCCTCCCATCGCAAGCGATGGGCCCCTCCCTCTTACGAGCCGAGGGTGGCTACGGTCCGGCCATACCAGACCTTCCGACAGACCGAGAGAAGCATCATCTCCCAGCGACTCGGAGCGAAGCGACCCAGGGAGTCTGAGGGGAACGCCCCTCAGTCCCCCACCGGGGGTGCAGGGGGGTGGATGGCGTCAGCCGACGTCGACGATCGTCGACGTCGGTTACGATGCCGTGCCGGATTATGAGAAGATCGTGTCGATCAGGCCGGACCTTGTGCTGACATATTCGGTGTCGGCCGCTAAACCGCCCTTTGTCTCCAGATTGGAACGACTTGGGATTAAGACACTTACGGTCAACGAGCACCTCGAGTCACACCCTCTCGCGAGAGCGTCCTACATCCGCCTTTTCGGCGCCTTGACCGGCGATATGGCGGTGGCGGACAGCGTCCTTGAAGCCGTGAAAGAGTCTTATATCGCCGTGGCCGACTCCATCGCCCGAGATGGCCTCTCCCCCAGGAAAGTCCTACTGAACATCCCTTACAACGACCAGTGGTTCATTCCCTCGAAAAGCAGCTATCTTACCGCTTTGATCCATGACGCTGGAGGCGATGTACTCGGAGCGGAAGAAGGGCGGGCCACGTCGTCAGTGATGTCACTTGAGAAAGCCTACACGCTCGGGAAGGACGCCGATTGTTGGCTGAATGTGGGATGGTGTTCTACGATGAGCCAGCTTACGGGAATAAACCCGGTGTTCGGGGAGATGTCGCGGAATATCCGTTCCAACGCCTCCGAAAGAGGTTTCGGGGACATTGATGTGGTCTGGAACGAGAACAGGAGAGTCAACTCCAAGGGAGGGAACGACATCTGGCAAAGCGGTGTCGCCCGGCCGGATCTCATTCTCATGGACCTTGCCGCCATCCTGCACCCTTCCGGAGAAAATCACTTATTCACTTATTACAAACCGCTTGATTGAGAAACAAATTATCAGATATGGGAAAGTACGATTTTGACGAGATGACGATCAGGCGCGGCACGAACTGCGTCAAATGGGACGCCGAAAGTCCGGTCGGACCGATCGGCGAGGATGTTATTCCCCTTTGGGTGGCCGACATGGATTTCAAGGCCGCCCCTGAGATCACCGATGCGCTAAGGAAAAGGGTGGATCACGGGATTTTCGGCTACACTCATATTCCCGACAGCTATTACGAGTCCGCCATCAACTGGTGGGAGCGCCGACGCGGATGGCACACGGAGAAAGACTGGTACATCCCCGTGGACGGTATAGTGCCGGGTATGTCGATCGTGATGGCGGCCCTGACCAAATATGAGGTTGACGCCAGCGGGAACGTGATTGAGAAAGCGAACGGGGGAAGAGGTCCGGGAGGCGAATGCCCCAAGGTCATTATCCAGACCCCGGCCTACAACTGCTTCTTCTCCAGCGTCCGGAACGACGGTTGCGAGCTCCTTCCTAACCCTCTGATCTACGACACCGAGGGCGACGAGCCTACATGGTACATTGATTTCGAGGACCTCGAGAAGAAAGCGGCCGACCCGATGGCGAAGGTGTTGCTTTTCTGCAATCCTCACAACCCATGCGGAAGGATATGGCCGAAAGAGGACCTCAAGAAGGTGGCGGAGATCTGCCGGAGACACGGGGTCATCATTGTCAGCGACGAGATCCATTGCGAGCTCGAGATGCCCGGGTACCGCTTCACCCCGATGGCGACGATCGACCAGGACAATACCATCACTATGAACTCCCCCAGCAAGTCATTCAACATAGCCGGTCTCGGAATATCCAACATCATCACGAACAATCCGGACTGGAAGAAGTTGATAGACAGGGTGATAAATATTTGGGAGCATTGCGACCTCACCCCATTCGGCGTCGAGGCTCTGCAGGCCGCCTACGCTCATGGGGAGGATTGGCTCAAGGAGTTGATGGAGTATATACACGGCAACTACCGCCTTCTCGCCGAATATTTCGAGAAAGAGCTTCCGGAGCTTCCTGTCACCAAGGTCGAGGGGTCCTACCTCGCTTGGGTTGACGTGAGGGCGGTCGGGATGCCTTCCATGGAGATCGAGAATGATCTCATCGTGAACAATAAGGTCTGGATCAACGGCGGTACGATGTACGGCCGGGACGGGTTCATGAGGATCAACATGGCCTGCCCGAGAGCCCGGCTACAGGAGGCTCTCGATCGCATGGGCGCCGGGTTCAGGAGACTAATCCGGTCAAAATAGCTTTGAGCTAACCACCGTGCTCACGAAATTCATGCTGGCGGTAGGCTCGAAACGGGCGACGACCTCGCCTTTCGAGTCAACCAGGAATTTCGTGAAGTTCCATTTGATGTCGCTATTGGAGGCGTAATCAGGATCCTGCTTCTTGAGCAACTCGTCCATAAACCTGGCCTGCTCGCCAGCGCCGAATCCCTTGAATCCCTGCTTGGACTTCAGGAAAGCGAAAAGAGGATTCTGTTTGTCGCCGTTCACCTCAACTTTATCGAACTGAGGGAAGGTGATGTTATACTTCGAGGTACAGAACTCATGTATGCTGGCGATACTGCCTGGAGCCTGTCCTCCGAACTGGTTGCAGGGGAAATCCAGGATCACGAGACCCTTATCCTTGTATTTCTCATAAAGGGCCTGAAGTTCCTCGTATTGAGGAGTGAAACCACATTCCACGGCGGTGTTTACGATGAGAAGGACTTTGCCCTTGTATTGGGAGAGAGAGACCTCTTTCCCGTTCATGTCTTTAACTTTGAAATCATAGACGCTCTGAGCGTTGGCGGCAGAAGCGATCGCGATGGCGGCTAACGCCGCGGTGAAGATATTAAGTCTCATTTTCGAATAATAAAGCGATAGAATCCCTGCAAAACCCGTACCCGGGGAGAGATCACAGGTTATAAAGAGCCGAAGGGAACGATCTCGGAAGTGTCTGGAGATTAGTGACATCCTTCGCTGTCATACCGTTACCGGCGTCTATTGAGCCCAGAATCCCGGCGGTGGAGGAGAAAGCCAGGGCAGGAGTATTGTTATTCTCGCTCAGATGACACAGGAATATATTCCTTAGGCCAGGATGCCAGAACCGCCTGATAGCGGACGCGCACTCGTCGTTGGAGAGATGGCCGTTCCCCTTGCATATCCTCATCTTGAGCTCGTGGGTATACGGCCCGCCAATCAGCATCCCGGTGTCATAATTCGACTCAATGACCACAGCGTCGGCCTTTGAGGCGTATTCAAGCGCCTCGTCTGTCATCCTGCCGGCGTCGGTCATCAGGAAGAAACGCAAGCCGTGCCACTTGATGAAGAACCCAACAGTCTGTGTAGCGTCGTGAGGCACCTGGAAAGGGATGACTTGGGGACAGTCTTCGTCAGGTATATCCGGGGCCAGACGGATTATCGATCCTTCAGGATCGAGAACACGGCCGCAGGAGTCTATCCAATCACGCGTGAAAGAATGCCATGACAGCGCCTCTCGCAGGATAGGCGTGGCGTAAACCGGTTTCTGGAGACGCTTGCACCATGATCCCAGATGCCGGATATGGTCGAGATGGTCATGGGTGACCAGAACCGCCTGGAAAGAGTCGAGGGAATAGCCTTTGTCGCCGAGATACTTCTTTAGTCGCCTGACGCTGACACCGGCGTCGATGATGATACCGGATTCCCCGTCATGAAGGAAATAGCAGTTCCCGCAACTGCCGCTGGAGAGACTCATGAACCTCAGCATCAGTTCTGCTCCTCCTCGCAATACTTCGAGATCACGCTGTAGGCGTCGCCAACCCCCAGCTCGCCGGCCCTGGACAGGTCGATGCACCCTTTCTCCTTGTCTTTCAGATATATCAGGACAAGCCCGCGGTTATAATACGCGTCACCCATATAAGGAAAGACCTCTATCGCTCTAGTGTAGTTGTCCACAGACTCGACGAACTTGGATGAAAGGCAGTACAGGTTGCCGAGATTGAAATAGATATATGGCACCCCGGGCAGAAGCTTGTCGGCCGAGAGCATGTCGTCTATGGCCTCGGAGTAATCATACGTGCGGCTCACCTGGTCGCGCACCCTGGCTCTGGTGGTGCCCTGATCGTCCATCGTGAGTGTCTGGACATTGCTCTCTATCGAGGAGATGAAATCGATCATCTCCGCGCGCAGCACTCCCCTGTTCAGATAGTAGAACGCCTTGTAATACTCCGAATACTTGCCCTCAGAGGCGGAGTTGACAGCGGCGTCGAACTGGGAAAGCGCCGTGGAGAACTGTTTCGACTGCACGCTGTACAGGCCTCTGATGAACTGCCTGTCGGCCTCGGTCAGACTCTTCGGGTCGCCGGCGGCGAGATAAGAGTCGCCATAGATCGAGGCGTCGATCCCCTGCTCGAACCTCGGCCTCGGGATAGAGTCGGAGTTGGAGATGGCCATGTTGATCGGAGAATCAGCTATAAACTTATCAATCAGCAGGTTCTCATACCTGTGACGAAGAGCCACATTCTGGTTGTCCCGGACGGCGGACAGGGAGAACTTGTACAGCGGCTTGAGCCTGATATTAATATCCCTGTTCTGCAGAAGCTCGTTCTCGAAGCCTTTCTTAGCGAAATCGGCGTCAAGGGCGATAAGCGAGCTGTATTTCTTGGTAGTGTCGGCGAAAGATGCCTCCTCTGAGGCAGTTTTCGCCCTGTACTCCCTAACCTTCTTCTGGGCGATGTCATAATCTTGCTTGGAGGATTTTGTCCGTCCGAGCATATTCTTGACATACGAGCGGTTGAGGTAAGCCTTGGCGAAGTCAGGGTACAACTCAATGGCTTTGTCATAGTCGTCGAGGGCGTCGAGCCAGCGTCCCATCTGGACGAAATACGAGGCCCTGTTGTAATAGGCCAGCACATTGTCTGGATTGATATTTATGACATGGTCCATGTCGGCCAGGGCGTCCTCGAAATTCCCGACCTGGGCGCTAATGAGGCTCCGGTTATATAGAGTCAGAGCGTTGCCCGGCTCGTCGGCGAGAACCCTGTTGAGGTCAGCCATCGCCGAGTTGTAATCGTTTGACTCATAGTACATCAGGGCCCTGTTGAAATATGCGAAAGTGTTCGTGGTGTCCAGAGAGATCGCCTTATCCATGTCAGAGATGGCGCTCTTGAAATCATTTTGCAGGGCATATACTCTTCCACGCCTGATATAGCCCTCGGGGTCGAAACGGTCAAGCGAGATAGCCTTGTTATAGTCAGTGATGGCCCTGGTCGTGTCATTCAAGAAAAGGTAAGAGGCTCCCCTGTTGAGATAGGCGGACGGGTCCTTGGGCTCTTTGCTGATGTAACGGTCGAAATCGCTGACAGCGTTCTCGAATCTCTGGGCCAGGAAATATGTCACGCCACGGCTGAAATAAAGACCTATGAGCCCCGGGCGCAATTCCATGGCGCGCTCAAGGTCCGCGAGGGCCTCGTCATATTTACCGGAACGGCTCAAAGTGATAGCCCTGAAGTGATACCCGTTGGTGAAAACAGGGTTGATCCTCACAGAGGTGTCGAAATCCCCTAGGGCGCCCCTGATGTCGCCAAGGTTGTATTTGGATATCCCCCTGTAGAAAAACACCCAGCAGTCCGTGGTGTCGAGCCTGGCCAGCACATTGAAATGGCCGATCGCGTCGGCGTACCTCCCTTCGGACAAAGCCTGGCGCCCTCTGAACATGAAAACGTCCTTGTCGTACTGCGCCCTGCAAACCGGGAGAAGCGACAAGAGAAGCATCAGGGACAAGGCCAGCCTTTTCATACTGAATTATTTTATAATAAAGGGTAAAATTCCTATTTTTGTCAGTTGCAAAGATAAACATTTATCGTGCCTTGAGAACGAAATCAGTCTTTTTTTTCTTGACAATACTCCTTTCGGCGGCGTCGGCGGGCCTTCGCGCGCAGACCACCGGTCCCAAGATGATTCCCTCGGGCAAGAACGCCGAGAGAATCATTTCCGTCGAGAGTCTTCAAAGCAAGATCGAGTTTCTCTGCGACACCTTGTTCAAGGGGAGGTCATCCGGCACGGCCGGGTCGAACGAGGCCGCTTTCTGGATAGCGAGACAGTTCCGCAAGTCCGGGCTCATGACTCTGGACGGCAAGTACAGCAGGTCTTTCGATGTGGACGGGAACGCCGGCCACAACATCATAGGCTTCATGCCGGGAAAAAGAACCGGGCTCAGGCAATCGTATGTGATAGTGACCGCCCATTACGACAGCCATGGCATGATTGGCGGGTCTGTTTACCCAGGAGCGGACAGCAACGCCTCCGGAGTCGTGGCGATGGTCAGCATAGCCGAGATGTTCGCGAGGATGAAAGAGCTCGGCCGATCATACGGGAAAAACATCATTTTCGTGGCCACGGACGCCAGGGAGAGGAACTCTCTCGGCGCCGAGGCGCTCTGGGACGATATAGCCTCGGGAAGGATGAGAGACCCCGTCAGCGGAGAGACAATCTCCCCCGACAGAGTCCACGCCGTCGTGGTCCTCGATATTCTCGGAAGCTCGCTCTCACCGTTGAGTAAGGGCAGGAAAGATTATCTTATCATGCTCAGCGACGGAGGTTTCAGGTTCGAGCTCTTCCGGGCGAACGACTCAGACGGCCTTCATCTTGACCTGGGAACCGACTACTACGGCAGCGAGGGATTCACGAAGATGTTCCATTCCAGGATCGGTGACCAGGCCGTGTTCTCGCGCAACGGGGCTAACTGCGTGGTTTTCACATCAGGGATCACCATGAAGACAAACAAGGTCGAGGACGACCCGCTGAGCCTCAACTACCCCGTGTTCAAGAAAAGGGTTTTCCTCATATTCCACTGGCTGGAAAAAGTACTCTGACGATGAAAGGATTCATGAATATGATGAGGCGTTATATCGCGCCTTTCAAGAAATATCTCTGGGGATCGGTGGCGCTGAACATCCTGTCGGCGGTGTTCAACGTCTTCTCCTTCGCCATGATTGTCCCGATGCTCCGCATCCTGTTCAGGATGACTGACAAGACCTACGTTTTCACCCCGTGGAGCGAGGTCTGGCGGATGCCTCTGAAAGATATGGGCGGAAGCGCGATGCAAAACGTTTACCACACTCTTGAGGCCAGCATCGCCCAGTACGGCGAGGTCAGGGTCCTGCTGATTCTCTGCTTGTTCCTTATCGTGATGACGGCTCTCAAGACAGCCTG
The DNA here is from genome assembly GCA_902797035.1 of uncultured Bacteroidia bacterium. Lineage (GTDB taxonomy): Bacteria > Bacteroidota > Bacteroidia > Bacteroidales > UBA932 > Cryptobacteroides. The sequence goes on from CADBRH010000109.1 coordinate 28,174, forward strand.
CTATTTCGGGGCGTCGGCCGTGATGATCCCGATCCGGACAGGGATTGTCAAAGAGCTCAGGATGAGGATCTACAACAAGATTCTCTCCCTGCCTCTTGGCTTCTTCTCCGAGGAGAAAAAGGGAGATATTATCGCCAGGATGAGCGGAGACGTGCAGGAGGTCGAGACTTCCGTGGCCGGCTCGCTAGAGATGCTCATCAAGAACCCGATACTGATAGTCATCTACTTCGTGGCCCTGGTCACCATCAGCTGGCAGATGACAGCTTTCACCCTTTTTTTCGCCCCTGTCATGCTATGGGTAATGGGGGTGGTCGGAAGGAACCTCAAAAGGAAGTCCCTTGACGTTCAGACCCTGTGGAGTGATGTCATGTCGCAGGTCGAGGAGACCCTGGGAGGTCTGAGGGTGATCAAGGCTTTCATCGCCGAGAGGAAGATGTCCGGCAGATTCGAGGTGGTGACAGAGGCTATGAGAAGGAAGACCGGAAGGGTGACCATGCGGCAGGCTCTCGCCCACCCCGTAAGCGAGTTCCTAGGCACCGTCTTGATCACGATCGCCCTGTTCTTCGGGGGATTACTGATCCTGAAAGGCAACTCTGTGATCGACGCCCCGATATTCCTTTATTACATGGTGATCCTTTACAGCATCATCAATCCCATCAAGGACTTCTCAAAGGCCAGTTACGCCATTCCCAAAGGCATGGCGTCCATGGAAAGGATAAACAAGATCCTCGAGGCCGAGAACAATGTCAGGGAGATCGCCGATCCAATCCTTCTGGACGGTTTCTCCGACAAGATCTCTTTCGAGAATGTGGGGTTCCGCTATCCTGACGGGTCCAAGATGATCCTGGATGACATTTGCCTGGACATCCCGAAAGGAAAGACCATAGCCATCGTCGGGGCCTCCGGAGCCGGGAAGACCACGCTGGTGGACCTGATACCAAGGTTCTATGATCCGGAATCCGGGGTAATCAAGATAGACGGGATCCCGATTCAAAACCTGAGGATAAAGGATCTACGAGACCTGATCGGAAACGTGAACCAAGAGTCGATCTTATTCAACGACACGATATTCAACAACATAGCTTTCGGTGTGGAGAACGCCTCGATGGAAAGCGTGATCGAGGCCGCCAAGATAGCGAACGCCCATGACTTCATCATGGAGAAGGAGGGTGGATACCAGTTCGTGATCGGGGACCGCGGTGTAAAGCTCTCCGGAGGACAGAGACAAAGGATCAGCATAGCCAGGGCCATTCTCAAAAACCCTCCGATACTGATTCTGGACGAGGCCACGGCCTCGCTAGACACCGAGTCAGAGAAAACCGTTCAGGAGGCCCTCGACCGGCTCATGTCCTCCAGGACCACTGTCGCCATAGCCCACCGCCTCTCGACGGTCAAGAATTCCGACGAGATAATAGTGATGGACCAGGGGAAGATTGTCGAGAGAGGAAGACACGAGGAGCTCCTGGCCTTGAACGGCCACTACCGCAAGTTGAACGATATGCAAGCCCTTTGATAATCAGCTTATGAAAACCATCAAAAGAATAAAGGTCCCGGTGATAGAGGGACTGGAGACAATGAGCCTGCCAGAGCTGGATTTAGCGATGGAGGAGCGGGCGGCGAAATTCGCCGTGTGCGAGCGCCAGTGGCCCGAATCCGCCCCGTACGCTCCCGATTGCAACGGCTCGGTGGCCAGAAGCGCCACCCACCTTTGCGTGATATTCCATGTGAGGGGGCTGGATCTCAGGGCCACCGCCATGGAGGACAACGGGAACAGCTGGGAGGACAGCTGCTGCGAGTTCTTCGTCACCGACCCCTTCGACGGGACATATTACAATTTCGAGCTTACTTGCGCCGGCTCCTTGCTCGGCGCCAAAGGGGCGGGAAGGCAGAACAGGGAAAGACTGGAGCTGTCGGAGCTGTCGAAGGTGAAAAGGTTCAGTTCACTTGAGCGGAAGCCATTGGATGTCAGCGGGAAGATCTTCGGCTGGACGGTGGCTATGCTGATTCCTTTCGAGTTGATCGGCATCGATCCTGAGAGTCTCCCCGTCAGCGTCAGGGGCAATTTCTACAAATGCGGCGACCTCACCGCCCACCCTCATTTCCTCAGCTGGAACCCTGTGGCTACCTCGAAACCGGATTTCCACAGACCCGAGTTTTTCGGCGAGTTAATATTCAGGTAATCGATGGGAAGACGGAATATACTATTTCTGATCCTTTTCATCATCTACCTGGGGCTTGTCGCGTGGTGCTGCTTCGGGCACTTCGAGAGTATGCCGGAAGTAAGGAGATACATATTGGGCATCCCGACAGACAAAGTGGTCCACTTTGCCATGTTCCTTCCTTTTGTCATTCTCGGATACCCGGCCTGCGACTTTCTGGCCACCGGACACCGCCGTGGAATCATTATCTTGGTCTTGGTCTTTCTGGCGGGCCTTTTAGTCGCTCTCGCCACGGAGAAAGGACAGTCTCTCACCAGCTACCGCAGTGGTGATCCTCTCGACCTGGCCGCTGATGTGACCGGCCTGGCCACGGGAGCCGTCATAGTCATCGCCTCTTCGCTGATCAAGAAGCGTGTAACGAAACGATAACACAATGAATATCAAACCACTCATCCCCATAGCGTTTCTCCTTGCCCTGGCGACCGGAGCCAAGGCGCAGAAGGCTCAGGATTTCAAGCCCGCTCTTGATTCCATCCAGGTCCTGCTCAGGGAAAGGACGCGTGTCGCCTCCCAAGTCAAGGCCACCAAGGTGATTAACAGGGACGGGACTCTCGATTTCCATTTCAATTCCTCATTCGGGGACTATCCCTGGAGGAATTCAGACGTCAGATGGTTCAAGGAGACGTTGAAAACCCTCCTTCCAGCCCCCTGGACCAGCTCAGAGATCGGGGAACTTTATGTCGGCAAGAACAAGATCGATCTTTATGTCATGCCTAAGGCCGGTTCTAACGGTAATCCGCCCTCAGGCCTTTTCAGGACAAAGGACAGGAGAGACCATGACAGGTTCATCACGAGAGTGGGAGGCCAGGTATTCGACAAGGGTATGTCCGGGCGTGTCGTGGCGCTTTGGCAGAGCCACGGCAGGTATTACGAGGAGAAAACCCAGAGATGGGAGTGGCAGAGGGCTCCCCTGTTCCAGACCGTGGAGGACATGTACACCCAAAGTTATGTGCTTCCTTTCCTGATCCCTATGCTGGAGAACGCCGGGGCCTATGTCATGACCCCGAGAGAGAGAGACCCTCAGCCGAATGAGATTATCGCGGACAACGACCCCTCGTTCACGGAAGGCCGGGGGGAAAGGGTCAGGACAACCGGAAGATATTCAGAATCAGGATCATGGTATGACGCCGGAACAGGCTTCGCCGATTTCAAGGCATATTATGTCGACAGAGAGGATCCTTTCCGGGCCGGTACGGCGAGACAGACTGTCTGCGCGGATGGCGTCTCGAGCGATGAAGCAGCGGAGGCTGTCTGGACTCCAGATATCCCTGAAAGGGGCGAGTATTCAGTCTATATCTCCTACAAGTCGCTCCCGAACAGCACTGACCGGGCGCGCTACAGAGTGAGGCATCTCGGCGGGGAGAGCGAGTTTCTGGTGAACCAGAAGATGGGAGGTGGAACGTGGATATACCTCGGTACTTTCGAGTTCGACAGGGGAGAAGGAGGATGTGTGACCCTGGACAACTCTGTCCCCGATGGTCACAAGCTACCAAAGAACACAGTCGTGACCGCTGACGCTGTCAGGTTCGGAGGCGGTATGGGCAAGATAGCAAGGGGGCAGGCTGACCAGGACAGGAGCGAGTACACTGTCTCGGGAATGCCTTCCTTCGCCGAGGGGGCGTATTACTGGATGCAATGGGCCGGGGCCGACACTACCCTGCTCAATCTCCACGAGGGTGACTACACAGCCGATTACGGGGAGAGAGGCGCTTGGGTCGGTTGGATGTCCGGAGGCTCAAGGACCAACCCGAAAGAGGAAGGTCTCGGGATACCGGTCGACCTGTCTTTCGCTTTCCACACCGACGCCGGCACATTCCCTGATGACTCGATAGTCGGCACACTCTCCATCTACACACTTCTCTGCGAGGACAGCGACAAACTCCCCAACGGGGAGAGCAGATGGCAGGGCAGGATGCTGGCCGATTTCACTCAGACACAGATAGTTGATGACATTAGAGCTTCCTTCAACCCCAGATGGACCCGTAGGATGCTCTGGGATCGCTCCTACAGCGAGTCAAGAACGACGACTGTTCCGGGCATGCTGCTGGAACTCCTCTCACACCAGAATTTCGGCGACATGAAATTCGGTCTGGACCCGTCCTTCCGTTTCACTGTCAGCCGGGCGATCTACAAAGGGATGCTGAAATATCTGAGCGCCAGATATGGTTGCCATTACGCGGTGCAGCCTCTCCCTGTCGGCTCGTTCTCCACATCATTCTCGGGAGCGCCCGGAGGCGATGAGGTCAAGGTACGTCTCAGCTGGACACCGGCCGTCGATCCTTATGAGCCCACCGCCGCGCCCGGCGGGTACATCCTTCAAACCAGAGTCGGGGACGGGGCGTTCGACGACGGGACGGTCATCGATTTCAGGGAAGAGGGCGGCAGATGCTTCCATGAACTCTCCATCCAGCCAGGGAAGATATTCAGTTTCAGGATTATAGCCTTCAACGAGGGCGGGAGGAGCTTCCCGTCCGAGGTTTTGAGCGTCGGGGTCCCGGTTTCAGGCGAGGGCAAGAGAGCGCTGGTGGTGAACAATTTCACAAGGGTCTCTCCCCCAGCCTGGTTCGACACCCCTGACTACGCGGGATTCATGAACGGGCTGGACAGTGGCGTGCCTTACATGAGGGAAATCAATTTCATCGGCGAGCAGTACCAGTTCCGACGCGAGATTCCATGGATGGACGACGACTGTCCGGGGTTCGGCGCCTCGTTCATCGATCAGGCGGGAAAAGTGGTACCCGGCAACACATTCGATTTCACCACCATTCACGGCAAGGCCCTGATGGAGTCCGGCTACTCGTACCATTCCTCCAGCGCAGAGGCCTTCATGGAAGGATCCGTCCTCATCGCCGATGATTCGGTCCTCGACCTCGTTTGCGGTAAGCAGGTCACCACACCCATCGGTGACGGCTCATTGGGCAACCGGTACCAGGTCTTCCCCGACAAGTTGAAGAGCGCCATAAAGGCGTTCTCCGCGACAGGCGGAAATATCATAGTGTCAGGCTCCAACATAGGCACTGATGTCTGGGACAAGGTCTATCCTATCGTCAAGGACTCCACCTACACGGCCGCCACGAAAGAGTTCGTCGAGACCTCGCTGGGATACAAATGGATGACCAACCAAGCCACCAGGGGCAGCCTCGTCCATCCCATGCGGAACAGTGCCATCCCTCTCAAGGGGAAAATCCGTGAGGCGGGATTCTGGAACGAGGGCAACCCGTTCATTTACAGCGTGGAGACTCCGGACGGGATAGTCCCCGCCTCCGAGGCCGCGACCGGCTTCCTCCGCTACTCCGACACCGAGATCACGGCGGGAGTCTGCTTCGACGCTGGGACCTACAAGGTTGTCAGCCTCGGTTTCCCTATCGAGGTAATGAAAAACCAGGAAGACATCAATGTCCTCCTGGCTGAGATACTGTCTTATCTGGATAAGAGGTAACTTACTTTTTATCTATAAGCAACTCCTTCATTCTCACGAAGATATCGGTGTTCTCCATCACCTGGCCGAACCTCCAGGCGGAAGCGCCGTAAGCGTAAATCGGAAGAGGGCTTCCGGTATGGCTTGTGGTCGAGAATTTCACGTCTATTCCCGTGACGCTCTTTGAGTCCTTGGCGGCCGAGTTAAGGGTGACTCCGCCGGTCTCATGGTCGGCGGTGACAATGACGAGGGTGCCCTTGTGGGAATCAGCGTAATCGAAAGCGGCGTTGACAAGCCTGTCAAACTCCTCCATCTCGAAAGTCAACTGCTCCGCGTTGTTGGCGTGGGCGGCGTGATCGATATGCGAGCCCTCTATCATGACAAAGAAGCCCTTCTTGCAATCATCGAGAATATCGATCGTGTGCATGGCCGCGTCTTTAAGGTAATCAAGGTCGCGCTCGATGGCCATAGGGTAGCTGTCCTCGGCGAAGAGTCCAAGAATAGGAGTCTTGGTAGTCTCATAGAACTCCTCAGGGGTCTCCACATAGGTGAATCCCGCGGCCTTGGCCTTCTCGATCATATTCTCAGGGACATAATCAGGCTGGGTGAAATACTTCCTTCCACCGCCCACGATGACATCCGGTTTGAACTTGATCATGTCCTCGATGATCCCCTTCCTGTCGCCTCTCTTGGCCACATGGGCGAAGAAGGCTCCGGGAGTGGCGTCTAGAATATAGGACGACACGACTATCCCCACGGGAAGGCCTTTCTCTCTCGCATAAGTGGCGATGCTGGGGACAGCGACGGTGTCCGGAGTCATGCCAAGCATGCTGTTGTTAGTCTTCACTCCGCAGGCGATAGCGGTGCCGGAGGCGGCGGAGTCTGTGACCTTGCTGTTGGCTGAATAAGTCTTGGCTATTCCGACGAATTGGGCCCTGTCGAAACAGGTCGGCTCATAATTCCTGTCAATCATCCACGATGAGGCCGCGGCTAGTCCCATGCCATCGCCGATGATCAGGATGACATTCTTGACTTTCTCGTTCCTGGGGGCTTTATCGGCGGAAAAAGACGGGGTGAAAGCAAGGGCGGCGGCAAGCGATACCAGTAGGATTCTTTTCATTGTCCGTTTATTTTTCACAAAAATAATAAAAACCGCGAAAATTCGTATATTGCTAAAAAACCAATTAGTATGAGACTGAAAGCACTCTTATTCCCCATCCTTTTGCTGGTCAGTTTCACGCTGTCCGCGCAAACTGATCCGAGTCCGCTCCCGTTCAGCGTCAGCGGTACCGTCATAGATTCCGAGACCGGAAAACCTCTCCAATATGTCGGCGTGAGTTTCACCGGGCTGAAATACGCCACAGTGACTAATTCCGACGGAGTGTTCACTTTGAAATCGGCTGTGGAGCCGGAGTCGATAGATTTCACCCTCCTCGGTTACAAGACCGTCAGAGTGCAATTCCCGAAGGACGGGGCACCGATCACGGTAAAAATGCCCAGAGGAAACCTGACACTCGAAGGCGCCTTGGTGATCGCCGACCCTTACAGTGTCCTGGAAAGAGCTATCGCCAAGATTAAGGACAACTACTCGAGGCAGCCGGAGCTGTTCGACTGTTTCTACAGGGAGACAGTCCAGAAACGTCACCGCTATGTTTACATCTCGGAGGCCGTGTCGAGGATGTACAAGTCATCGTATTACCGTGGCGGCATCCTCTCCGACAAGGTCGCCGTAGACAAGAGCAGGATCCTGGTCAGCCCCGACAAGAAAGACACGCTCGGCGTCAAGATCGTGGGCGGGCCGGCCCAGGCTGTCCTGCTGGATATTGTCAAGAACGATGACCTGCTAAACGCCAAGGAACTGTCCAACTACCAGCTCCGAATGGAGGCCCCTCAGACGATCGGTGACCGTCTGCAGTTCGCGATAAGGCTGATTCCGGCGGGCAGCCAGCCATATCCACTCTACGACGGGATGATCTACATCGACCGGGAGACATTCGCGTTCACCCGCTTCGAGCTTGACTACGACATGAGGGACAAGGATAAGGTCACCAGCAGCATCCTGATCAGCAAGCCCGCGGGTTTGCGTTTCACTCCTACCAGGGTGTCCATCAGGTACGACTACACCCTATCGGAAGGGGTATCGAGGGTAAGCTACGTGCGTTCAGAGATCCGGTTCAAGTGCGATTGGAAAAAGCGTCTGCTCAGGACCGATTTCACAGCCGTCACCGAGCTTGTCACGACAGACAGGCATTCCGGCGACATCGAGTTGATCCCCCGGAAGGAGTCCTTCGGGATAAGGGATGTCCTCTCCGAGAAAGCGGCCACTGACTTTGACCCCGAGTTCTGGAAGGACTACAACATCATCGAGCCTTCCGAAAGCCTTGACAAGGCTATTGACAGAATCATTCGGAAGACTGAGAGAAATTGAGTATATTCGCCGTCGAAATGGCATACGGCAGACTATATCTCATACCTTCTCCCCTGGGGGACAACGATCCCGCCGAGGTTGTGCCACGGCAGGTCCTTGAGAGAATCAAAACTATCAGTAGATACGTGGTCGAGGAGACAAGGACGGCGAGAAGATACCTATCCGCCGCCGGCTTGAAAGGGCATATCGGGGATCTTGAGTTCCGCGAGCTCAACGAGCACACAACTCCCGGGGAAGTCGAGTCACTTCTGGAGCTTTTCAGCGGCCCTTGCGGAGAGCCTTGTGATGTCGGGCTGATCTCGGAGGCCGGTCTTCCCGCCGTGGCCGATCCCGGGGCGAACCTCGTCGCCCTTTGCCATGAGCGTGGAATCCAGGTGGTTCCGCTTGTTGGTCCCTCTTCGCTTATGTTAGCCTTGATGGGTTCCGGCCTCAACGGCCAGAGCTTCGCATTCAGGGGATATCTTCCGGCCAAGACCGACGAGCGGAGAAAAGCCATCAAGGAGATTGAGACTCAATCCGCCCGGCTTGACCAAACCGGGATATTCATTGAGACACCGTACCGCAACGACTCTTTGGTCGCCGACCTGCTGAGTTCCCTTCACCCCTCGACAAGACTCTGCGTGGCGGCCGACTTGACCCTACCGGAAGAGACAATACTCACAAGAACGGTCAGGGAATGGCGTTCCTCTCCCCCGTCGATAGGGAAAAGGCCCTGCGTGTTCCTGTTACTGGCACATAAACGATGAAGACGATGAGAACGACTATTGACAGCGCGATGACCATAGAGCTCGTGGGGATGGAGTTCCACGCTTTCCACGGATGCCTTGAGGAAGAGCGCCGGGACGGCAACACGTTCGTGGTGGATTTCCGGGGGAAAGCGAATCTGAGAAAACCCGCCGAATCTGACAATCTCGAGGATACCATCGATTACAGCAAGGTCTATGATATCGTCGCCGCCGAGATGGCCAAGCCGTCCAACCTTCTGGAGAATGTCGCCAGACGGATCGTTGACGCCATCATGGGAGCTGGCATGAAGTTCTGGTTCGTCCAAGTCAGGATATCCAAAAAGAATCCTCCCGTCGGAGGGGTCTGCTCCTGGTCGAGGGTCACCGCGACCTCCGGAGCTTTTCTTGTCAACGTCCCGGACGCTATCAACGAGTCTTTCTGAATATGAAGATAGCATTCCTGACACTCGGTTGCAAGCTCAACTACGCCGAGACCTCCACTTACGAGAGAGGTTTCGTCGAGGCCGGGCTTGAGGTGACGCCATGGGAAGAGAAAGCGGACATTTACCTTATCAACACATGCTCGGTCACGGAAAGGGCCGAGAAAAAGTGCCGCAACGCGATCAGGAAGGTTCATCGCGTGTCGCCCGAAGCGATAATCGTAGTGACAGGCTGCTACGCCCAGCTTCGCCGGGAGGAACTGGAAGCGATTGAAGGTGTGGCGCTTGTGTTCGGCGCCTCCGAAAAGACCCGCGTCGTGAGTGATACGCTGTCGCTGTTAGACGGCTGTCCTGGGAAGGTATTGTCCCCGACGGGTAAATCCCTCCCATCGCTCACTTCGCTCGCGACAGGCCCCTCCCGTTCACCTGGCCACGGGCGGCCAGGCCCGGCGGGGGCAATACCTTCCCAGGACGACGACAAAAGCCCCGTCCGGCGAAACTCCACCATCCTGGAAGCGTTCTCGTCGGAGGAAAGGACGCGGTCGTTCCTGAAGGTGCAGGACGGATGCGACAATTTCTGCGCCTACTGCACCGTCCCCTACGCCCGTGGAAGATCAAGGAATATCCCTGTCTCAGAGGCTGTGGACCAGGCCCGAAGGATAGCCTCTTTGGGGATGAGAGAGATTGTGATCACTGGAGTCAACACCGGTGATTTCGGACGGTCCACAGGAGAGAGTTTCCTCGAGTTGCTGAAGCGCCTGAATGACGTGGAAGGCATTGACAGGTACAGGATATCCTCAATCGAGCCTAACCTGATCACCGAGGAGATCGTGGATTGGATAGCGTCCGGGACGAAGTTCCAGCCGCATTTCCATATTCCACTCCAATCCGGATCGGATGAGATCCTGAGCCGTGTCAGGAGACGCTACACAACCGGCTTCTTCGCCGAAAGGATAGATTATATCCGCTCAAGGATGGACCCCCGCCCAGGGGAGCCGCGAGGGAACCTGAAGCCATATGTGTTCTTTGGCATAGACGTAATCGCCGGTTTGCCTGGAGAGACAGACGAGCTGTTCGAGGAGACTTATTCATTCCTCAGGGACAGGATACGGCCGGCGTTCATCCACATCTTCCCCTATTCCCGCAGGCCAGGGACAGTCGCCGCGGATTGGAAGGACCAGGTGAAAGACTCGGTGAAGACAGAAAGGGTCGCGAGATTAGAGGCCCTATGCGAGGAGCTTCATGCGGCTTTTCTTGAAAAGAACAGGGGAAGGATCTCACAAGTGCTATGGGAATCCGATGCGAAAGAGGGTCTTATGGGCGGCTACACAGGCAATTACATCAGGGTTGAGAGACCATACGACCCGGTGAGGGTCAACACGATAGAGGATATCATAATATGACGAAGGGGACGGCCAGACTTACTTTTCTCGGGACAGGGACCTCGCAAGGAGTGCCGATTATCGGTTGTTGCTGCGAGGTCTGCCGCTCCACTGACAGCCGCGACAAAAGGTTCAGGGCCTCCGCCCTGGTTGAATATGGAGGACTTAGGATCCTGATTGACGCCGGGCCGGATTTCCGGATGCAGATGCTGTCCAAGGGCATCGGCCATCTCGACGCCATCCTATTGACCCACAATCATAAAGACCACACTGGAGGGCTTGACGACGTGCGCTCGCTCAACTATGTGGACCGGCGGGCGGCGGAGATTTATTGCGAGAGGAACGTGCTTGAGGACCTGATCCGTGAATATCCCTACGTGTTCAGATTCCCCAAATACCCTGGAGCGCCGGAATGGAAGCTTCACGTCATTGACGAGAAGCCTTTCGTTATCCGTAAAGACTCTTCGGACAAGGAACTAGTCTGGGTCCACGATGTCGGGTACCACTACCGTCTTCCCGACGGACGACTCGTCCCGACAGCAAGACGAATTGAGGATATGATCGAGGAGGTCGAGCCAGTCTCCGTGGACAATGCCGAGGGGATTCCTATTATCCCTGTCAGGGGCATGCATGACAAACTTCCGGTACTTGGATTCCGCTTCGGGAATATCGCCTACATCACAGACATGAGCTCGATCCCGGAGAGCGAGATGGTCAAGCTGGAGGGACTTAAACATCTGACCCTCAACACAGTGGGATACAACAATCACCATTCCCATTTCAGCCTGGAAGAGACCCTCCGAATCGCTGACAGGCTAAGACCAGCACACACATGGCTGACCCACCTCTCCCACTCTTTCCCTCGGCATGAGATTTTCTGCCGGGAACTCGAGCGGCTATGCTCTGAACAGGATATCCATTCTGTAGTCCGTCCCGCCCACGACGGCCTCGTGATTGAATAATCAAATTAGTTATCCAAGCTTTTTGATGAATTGTATCGCCATCATCGTGAGGTCATCGCTCTGCCCGGCGTCACCAACAAACTGATGGACAGCGTCTGTCATCAAAGCGATGATCCGTCTGGGTTCTTGCTCCTGCCTCGCTAGAGCGTCTGTGGCCACTTCTGTCACGCGGCGCATGTCGAACAGGTTGTGACCGGAGTCCTCCGCCTCCGTGAGTCCATCTGTGAACAGGAAAATGGTGGTGCCGGTATAGATATCGGCTTCTTGACGCGTGTATTCCCACTCAGGCATGAAGCCGACGGGAATATTCGAGTCACAGGGCAGCGTTCCAACCCCTGCCCCCACCAGCAACGGCGCGTCATGCCCGGCGTTGCAGTATCGCATATTGCCGGTGTCAAGATCCAGCACACCGATGAAAAGGGTAACGAACATGTTGGTCTCGTTCATCTCGGCCAACGTCTTGTTCAGGCTGTCCATGATGCGGTCCGGCATGGACTCGCGCGCCGATACCGTGCGGAACACAGATCTGGTGACGGCCATGAACAGTGAGGCGGGTATGCCTTTGCCGCTGACATCCCCGATACAGAAGAAAAGTTTCCCGTCACGGAAATAAAAGTCGAAGAGATCTCCCCCAACGTCCTTGGCAGGAGTCAGCGAGGCGAAGATCCTCACGTCATCCCGGTCGTCCCCTGAAGGGAAGCTCTTGGGGAGCATACCCATCTGAATACCGCTGGCGATATGGAGATCACGCTCAATTGAGGCCTTCTGGGCGGTTGTGTCTTTCAGCTCATCTATGTATTTGACCAGGGACCGCTGCATATTGCCGAAGGAGTGGCTCAACTGGCCGATCTCATCCTCGCGCCGGAAGTCAGGCAACTCGGCGTCGAACTGCCCGGAGGCGATTGTCTCGGCTTCCTTGGCCAGACGGTTCAAAGGACTTAGCTCTCGGGTGATGATACGAATAAAGAAATAGAGCATCAGCAACAGGCCCGCTACCACAATCATCATTATGGCGTGGCGCAGGCGGTCGAAGCCGCTGAATATGTCGCTCTCCGGGCACACGATGGCCATACTGCATCCCGTCTTGCCGAGAGGCTTGTAGAAGACGTGGCAATCCTCCCCGTCCAGTTTCATCCTTTTCATGCCTTCCTCACCGTGACGCATGGCTTGGCCCAAGGCTACCAGAGCCGTGTCGGGACGCTCGATTGTCTGGGTGAAAATAGTCTGGCGGGTAATCTTAGAAGGGTCGGGGTGAACGAAGAAGGTGCCGCCGCGGCCAATCATGATACTGTAGGAGTTGGGATATGGCTTCACGGCCGAGATGGTCCTCGAGAGCCAACTGAGCGACAGGCTGGTGTTGATGACACCTATCACTTGTCCCTCGTCATCCTTGATCGGCATGCAGTAGCTGGACACCATCTCACTCGTGTTGGTGGGCACATCAAGATCCATGTAGGGCTCTGTCCAGCATGGGCGGTCCAGCAACTTGGCCATCAGATACCAGTCCATGTAGAAATACTGGTAATTGTCACTACCTCCCTGGATGGTGCGGATACTGTCGGCTTCATGCTTTGAGTACGCGGAGAAGTAGCGTCCCCAACCCTTGAAATGGTACGGCTCGAAAGCGATGGAGCAGTTGAAAAAATCAGGATTGTTCTTGAGCATCCCCCGGCTGTAAACTAACATCGAGTCTGGAACGTCGGGATGACGGGTCACCAGCCACCCGGTCATTTCGGTGGCCACCTCCACACGATTCAAGATGCTCTCGACTTGGAGCGACGTCTTGTCAAGGATCTGGGTGGCGCGGTTCACCGCCTCTTGACGAACCGCTTCCCGGGCCTGATAGAACAGGAAACCCAAGGCGGCGATGAATATCAGGGCGGCGAACAGGACCACCCAAAGGCTTACCCTGACGGAAAGCTTCCGGCGTATGTAATCCAGAAGTCTTCTCATGGCATCAACTCTTCATAAGTCACCTCGCGGCCCAGCATCATATTCTCCACCATCAGACTGCTGGCCAGCTGTACCATATCCGGACGAAGGCGGAACTCGCGCCTCTTGGACTCACGGTCCACCTGCAGACGCAGTACCTCCTCCAGCATCAGCCGCTGCATTACCCGGTTGGTCGCGACGAGCTCACGGTCCACATACTCCATCACGATGTCAAGTGTCTCCGACGGATGGTCGGCGGCCCATTCCCAGCCTTTCCGGCTGGCCTCGGCGAATCTCCGGGCCTGATCCTGATGCGTCCGATAGTATTCACGGGTCATATAGACTCCGTCCTCCTGCACGTTATAGCCGTGGTCGCAAAAGCGGTACACGTTCTTCCCGGTCACCTCAATACCAGCCTGTACCAGCTGATAGTACTCATTATAACTCATGGCCAGCGTGGCGTCCAGGGCCCCGGCCACGAACAGGTTCATATTCTGGGCGAAACGTATCCACTCGTAATTAAGGTTCTCCTTGATACTCATGCAGATCGCCAGCTGGCCGAATCCCACGCTCCAGATACCAACCCTGGCCCCTATCAGAGTCAGAGGGTCCTTGTCGCTGGCCGACACGATAACCATCGCGTTGTTCATCGAAGTCTGGAGGATATTCACAAGAGGAATGCCGTCGTTCACAATCTCCATAGCCTGGCAAAGCTGAAGTGTGGTGGCCTGGCACTCGTTCTTTCGAAGCCGGCTCATGGCCGGCTGTGTCGCCGACGGGTGCTCGATCACCACGTTCACGCCGGCGTCACGGTAAAAGCCTTTCGCCTCGGCCACGTAATAACCCGCGAACTGCGCCTGCGCGGTCCACTGGGGCGTGAAGACGATGGTCCCTTCCTGCGCCACCGCCCTTCGCTCCCCCACTCCGAGGGCAAGACAGAGAGCCGTGAACGTCCAAATCATGAAATACTTCATACTATCCTCACAATTCTTTCCCACAAATATAATAAAAAAGAACGCCCGCTGGCAATCAGCGGGCGACAGTGGTGCTGGGAAGAATCGAACTGCCGACACATGGATTTTCAGTCCATTGCTCTACCATCTGAGCTACAGCACCGTTTTTATTCGGGATTGCAAAGATAGGCAATTTTCATTTCGATACAAATTTTTTTTGGTAAATTCGCCTTGATGCGCGCGAGTCGATTCATACAGGTCCTTCTACCACTTCGACTGAAGTGGGAGCCTTTATATTCATACGCTCCCGACTCTCTCCCCTCTCCTCTCACGATCGGAGACAGGGTCAGGGTCGAGTTCGGAGGGAAAGAATATGTCGGAGTCGTGACAGTCGAGGACGCGTCCGAGGGCGCGGATAGGATCGGGCGGGAGAAGATCAAGCCCATCAGAGGAACGGCTGAGAGGCTGGAGAAAGTCTCTCGGGAGGAGATCGGGTTATGGAGACAGGTCGCGGAATACTATCTCTGCACACCCGGCGAGGTTTACAAAGCCGCCTACCCCGCCGGAAAAGTGGAAGAGGAAGAGGTTAAGGCTCGTGTCAGGGAGAGAATCTCCAAGCGGGTCGCGAGGCTGGACGAGAAGATAGCCAAGGCCCGCAGGGAAGACACCAAGGCAAGATACATCGAGGAGAGGGAGAGGGTTCTTCGCCTGGCTCAGAACGACAATCGGAACAGGCATGGTATCGGCGGCGAAGAGGTTACCCTCCCGGAACTGACTGATGCTCAATCAAAAGCGTATTCAAGGATAAAAGAGGTCTTCTCCGTCGGGAAGCCCGCTCTTTTAAATGGGGTTACCGGTTCCGGGAAGACGGAGATATATATAAGACTCGCGGCGGACACTCTCGCTAAAGGGAATAACGTCCTGTACCTGGTGCCGGAGATCGCCCTCAGCAGACAGCTTGAGGAAAGGATACGGGCGGTGTTCCCTGACAACCTCAAGGTCTCCCATTCCGGGGAGAGTCTGGCCAAAAGAACGGAAGTGGCCGGATTCATCCGTGAATCCCCCTACATCGTCCTCGGCACAAGAAGCGCCATTTTCCTCCCCCACAGGAACCTCGGGCTTGTGATCGTGGACGAGGAGAACGACCAGTCTTACAAGCAGGACACCCCCGCCCCCAGATACAACGGGAGGGAGACAGCGATCATGCTGGCAGGAATATTCAAGGCCGACATCATCCTTGGCTCGGCCACACCCTCGCTTGAGTCGTTGTACAACTGCCAGGCGGGAAGGTTCGCCCTTGTGGAGCTGAGTGAGAGATATTTCCACGCCGCCGACTCCGATGTCGAGGTCATCGACACCATCGCCGAGAGGAGGAAGAACGGGATGGTCGGGAGTTTCTCAAGGAAACTGATCGGGCATATCAAGGAGCGCCTCGCGAAAGGAGAGCAGGTAGCGATATTAAGGGAAAGAAGATCTTACGCCCCGGTCCTGCAATGTGAGGAATGCGGCGCCATTCCGAAGTGCCCTCGCTGCGATGTCGCCCTGAGCCTGCATCTAAAGGAAGGCTTGCCGGGAAAACTGGTCTGCCACTATTGCGGGAAGGTTAAGGAATATTCGGGAATATGCCCCGAATGCGGCGGGAGATTAGTTCCCGTCGGCGCCGGCACTCAGAGGATCGAGGAGGAGGCCGCTGAGCTATTCCCGGGCGCCAGTATAGCCAGATTGGACAGCGACAGCGCCGGAAGCGGCAGGCATGAGGCCGGGATCATCCGGAAGTTCGCCGCCGGGGAGATTGACATCCTGATCGGTACAAGGATGGTGGCCAAAGGCTTCGATTTCAGCGGATTGTCACTGGTGGCGGTGATCAGCTCCGACTCTCTCCTTGGGCAGGGAGACTACAGGGCCGACGAGCGGGCGCTCCAACTCCTTGAGCAGTTCAGGGGACGCTGCGGCAGACGGTCCGAGAAAGGGTTATTCGTGATCCAGACATCCAGGCCCGACCACCCCGTGTACAAGAGCGTCAAAGGTGAGATGGATCCGGGGCGAGCCTCGGAGACCTTCCTGGCCGAAAGAAAAGCGTTCGGTTATCCGCCATATTCAAGAGTCGTCAACGTGATCCTGAAAGACAGGGACAGAGCAAGGGCGGAGGCGATGAGCCGCTCCCTCGGGGCCGAGTTGACATATTCCCTTGGCAACCGGGCGAAGGTGATCGGGCCCTATTCCCCGGAGGTGGACAAGGTTGGCGGGGAATACATCAGGCTCATCCGGGCGCTATTCCCGAAAGACGCCAGTCTCAAGTCGAGCAAAAGAGCCCTTCTCGAGACGGTAGAGAAGTTCGGAGGAGAAAGGAGATACTCCGGGCATATCGCCCTGGACGTGGACCCTGTTTGACAAGCGTATTTTTTTTATTAAATTTGTGATTTGAATAAACAAGTCCGAACATGGGAAAAGTCATAGCCATTGCCAACCAGAAAGGCGGGGTGGGCAAGACCACGACCGCCATCAACCTGGCGGCGTCCCTCGCCGTTCTCGAGAAGAAGACGCTCATCATTGACGCCGACCCTCAGGCCAACACTACCTCAGGCCTTAACTTCTCTCCGGACAACGACCAGAAAAGGACTATCTACGAGGTCCTTATCGGCGAGATCGGGATACGCGACGCGCTTGTGCAGACAGAGATCCCCGAGCTCCAGATGATTCCCTCCCACATCAATCTCGTCGGGGCCGAGATCGAGATGATAGAGGAGGAGAACCGCGAGTCCTTCCTCAAGGAAAGACTGGCGCCCATCAAAGATGACTATGACTACATCATCATAGACTGCTCCCCTTCCCTCGGCCTTATCACCATCAACGCCCTGACCGCCGCCGACTCGGTGATGATTCCCGTCCAACCAGAGTTTTTCGCCCTGGAGGGTCTCGGGAAGCTCCTTCAGACTATACGACTGGTCCAAAGGGAGATCAATCCCGCTCTCACGATAGAGGGTTTCGTGGTAACCATGTTCGACGGAAGGACAAAGGTTCACGCCCAGGTTGTCGGAGAGTTGCGGGAGCATTTCAAGGAAATGGTTTTCAAGACCATAATACAAAGAAGCATCCGCCTAAGCGAGGCCCCGTCGCACGGAAAGCCGATAATCCTGTACGACGTGGTGAGCAACGGCACCTCAAACTATATGAATCTCGCCAAGGAGGTTTTGGACAAGAACGAGAACCAGTGACATGAGCAGCAAGCAGGAAAGCAGGTTGGGCAAAGGGCTGGGAGCCCTTCTCGGAGACATCTCCCTTAACGCCCCTGAGAGGAAGCCGGTCGGCTACATCAACAAAGAGATAGCCGGGGCGAAGCCGGTCCAGGATTACGGGGATGTTCTACGCATCCCGGCGGGTCTCATCGACCCCAACCCGTACCAGCCCAGGATGGCCTTCGACAACGACTCCCTCGAGGAGTTGGCCGAGTCCATCCGCACTTTCGGTCTCATCCAGCCCATCTCGGTGAGGAAACAGCCCGACGGACGCTACCAGATCATCAGCGGAGAGAGAAGGTTCAGGGCCTGCAGGCTAGCCGGGATGGATGTCATCCCCGCTTACATCCGCGTGACGGACAACCAGGGGATGCTGGAGATGGCGATCGTGGAGAATATCCAAAGACAGGACCTGGACCCTATCGAGATCGCCATGAGTTACCAGAGGCTTATGGACGAGTGCGACCTGACCCAGGAGAAGATGGCCCAGAGGGTGGGAAAGAAACGCGCCTCTGTCGCCAACTACCTCAGGCTGCTCAAACTCCCGGCCAAGGTGCAGCATGACCTCAAAGCCGGACTCCTGAGCACCGGCCACGCCAAAGTCTTGCTCGGAGTGGATGACGCGCATATTCAAGAGCTCCTCTGCGATCTGACGATAAAGGACGGCCTCTCCGTCCGCCAGCTTGAGGAGAGGGTGCGCGGTCTGGGCAAGGAGAAGATCGCCCCCGCCCAGAGACCCCAGGATCTTCCGGACGAGTATTACCGCGTCCTGGAGCGTGTCGGCAAGTTTTTTGATAACAGTATAAGCCTGAAACGCTCGCCTACCGGGAAAGGAACCATGACAATCAGGTTCAACTCTGACGAGGAAGTGAGCGGGTTCCTCAAGGCCCTTGAGGACGCGAACATTTAGGCTCTGTAATGAAGGATCTGACACTCAAGACATTACTGGTTCTCGTAAGTCTCGCCACTTTCTCCGCGACCGCCATGGCGCAGTTCAAGGAAGAGGCGTTCAAACAGAGCTACAACAATCCCGCGGACACCCTGGCCTCCAGGGATTCCGTCGACAAGATGTGGTCCTTCAAAGAGTTTTACCATGGCGTCGCCCACCACGACAGCACATTGAAGATCGGCTCGCTGTTCGCCGGCTCCACTGTATTCATAGGCGCAGAGCAATTCTATAACAAACAGTATTGGAAGCTTCCAGTCATCTACGCCGGGCTGGGGACGACTATCGGTATGGGGCTGAAGTACAATCATCAGTACAAGGCCTCGAAATCGGCTTACGAGCTGGCTCTCGAGACCGACCCGGAGACTACCCTGACAGTGGACGAGAAAGCCAAGAGAATGTCCACCTACATGTTCGCTAGCGCCGGGCTGATCTATTGGGGCACTTTGATGGACGGCGTCATCAATTACAAGAAAGACATCAAACACCAGCCCGGTAAGGCGACCATATATTCGATCCTCGTGCCGGGCCTAGGACAGGCCTACAACGGTGAATATTGGAAGATCCCGATCTACTGGGGCTGCTTGATAGGCTCCTACCATTATTGGGACGTGAACAACAGGAACTACAAGAGATACAAGAGGATACACAACGAGGCCACCGCTGAGGACAGCACTTATGAAGGATTGATCCCCGCCGAGCGGGCGCTCTATTACAGGAACGCTTTCCGGCGATTCCGGGATTACTCGGTCGTGGCCATCGTGGGCAGCTACCTGCTACAGGTGATTGACGCCAACGTGTTCGCTTACATGCAGGATTTCGAGGTGAGCGACGATCTCTCGATGACTGTCAGCCCTACAGTCATCCTCCCGTATAATGAATACGCCATAGCCCCTGTCCGTCCTTCGGGAGGGCTATTGGGCGACAAGGCTGTCGGCTTCAGGATCGGGCTGACCTTTTAACCTTATCGATTCCGCGGATGAACAGGAAAACTCTGACAATAATCTCCATAGCTCTGGCGCTGTCACTCCCGGCGGAAGCGCAGATACGATTCGGAGGCCTATTCAAAAACAAGTACAAAAGCGAGAACACCGAGCTCCGCTACACTATCGACTCGCTGAGAAAAGAGATCGATAATCTTAGAAAAGAGAGCTTCGTCAAAGACAGCGTCCTCAACGAGATGCTGGTCATCTACGAGGAGAACGAGTCCAAGAGCGCAGCGGGCCTTAACCCGGAGGACTACAGTCCCGAGCTGACCGACAGCCTCTTGAATATTTGGTACCTCCACAGGCAGGTCAACGAGGACAGTGGCGGCGAGGGGTATGACATGGACTCTGTGTATTTCTCATCGAATGTCTCGGATGAGGTCATGAAATCACGTCTGGAGAGCATGAACTCTTACATCACTCTCCCCTACAACGAGAAAGTCAGGAATTACATGGTCTTGTATTCCGAGAAAATGCCCACCAAGATGGGCAATATCCTCGGGCTCTGCCAATACTACATGCCGATATTCGAGGAGACTTTCAGCAAATACAACCTCCCGGACGAGCTGAAATACGTCGCCATAATAGAGTCTGCCCTCAACCCGGTGGCTGTTTCCCGAGCCGGGGCCAAGGGAATGTGGCAGTTCATGACTAAGACAGCCAAGAGCTACGGTCTCGAGATCAACTCCTATGTAGATGAGAGGCTGGATCCATTCAAGGCATCGGACGCCGCCGCACGATACCTCGAGGACTCCTACAAGCTGTTCGGGGACTGGAATCTCGCGATATCCTCGTACAACTGTGGCCCGGGGAACGTCAACAAGGCCATCCGCCGGGGCGGAGGACGGGATTTCTGGAAGGTATATGACTACCTCCCCAGGGAGACAAGAGGGTACGTCCCCGCTTTCGTCGGCGCGATGTACGCCATCCGGTACAGCAAGGAATACGGGCTTACCCCGAGCAATGTCCACATGCCGGTCCAGGTGGACACATTCGAGATTCGCAAGAACCTTCATTTCCAGCAGGTCAGTGACCTCGTCGGAATCTCAGTGGAAGAGCTGGAGAATCTCAACCCGCAGTATATCAAAGACATAGTCCCTGGTAACAGTAAGCCGTACATACTCAGGATCCCCTTCAACTACTCCAGCGCCTTCATCGCGAACGAGGACTCCCTGTACACCCACCGGGCCGAAGAGCTATTCAACCCTCAAACACTGGAAAGCGTCAAGTCTTCCTCAGCATCCTCCTCAACCGGAGAGCGTGTCGCCTATAAGGTCAAGAACGGGGACAACCTTGGCAAGATAGCCGCCAGATACCGTGTGACAGTCAACCAGTTAAAGAGCTGGAACCACCTGAGGAGCAACACTATAAGGGTCGGCCAAACCCTGTACATCTACAGATCGGGAGGCCCGTCCCCGGCTTCGGCCGCCGCCAAGACTCAGACCACCGGGAAGACATCGTCCACCGCCACCGGGCAGGGAACCACCTACAAAGTCCAGAAAGGAGACTCGCTCTACAAGATCGCGAAGAAATATGGGACGACCGCCGACAGGTTGATGGAATACAACGGGATCGGCAGCTCCCTGCGGATAGGTCAGGTGATCAAGATCCCGCCCAGATAGCCTAAAACCCTGTCACGATCTGGATTTTCGCCTCCGTGACCGGCGCCTTAGGCTCTTTCATGAATGGATATCTAATTGTGGACACCCTGAAATACACTTTCAGGGCGTCTCTTCTTTTGATTCTCAAGCGGTGGCCTCCGACCGCGGACAGACTGTATCCCCTGCCGTAATACGCCGGGACGTTGTAATTTCCAGGAGCGTCTCTCTCGTAAGAGTAAATACAGTCGTCCCAGTTGTCAACGATGAAAAGAGTGCCTCTCAGATAGACGCTGCCCTTAGCGGTTTTCCTGCCTCCCTCCATGTACGCCAGGCCGGACATGCCCCGGCACAGCACTCCCTCCAATCTGGCCCTCACTTTCCAAGAGTCACCGTCACCCTCGCCATACCTTGCCGACAGCCCCGCCGAGGACCAGTCGTAATCAATCCTGGCGCCGGTCTTGTACTTGAGGTATGGCTCATAGGGTCGATACCGTTCTGTCACCCTGACAGTGAGCACAGATTCCATCCCCAGTTGTAACGGGGCTTTTAGATTGACCTTCAACTGTTTCCTGTTCTTGTCAGAAGCCTTGACTGCCAAGTCGGCGGCGAAGGAGGCGCCATGTCTCTCTATTCCCAAAGCGACCCCTTTCTCGTCGGATGTCCTCGTCCAACCTCTTACTCCTCCTGAATATTCATCATCATAAGACGAGGGATAGAATCTGGCCACTCCGCTCAGCCTCCAGTCCTCCCCGATAGCCGCCGATGCCCCGGTCACGACCGCTACCGAGCCGGACGCCGTGTCAAAGGCAACCTCCCCGAAAAGATCGGTCCCGAACAGGTTCCAGCCATAGTCGGCGGACACCTTGCCCCCCTCCTGGTTCCCCCAGACAGACATGGATACTTGTCCGCCTGGCCCACGCCATCCCGTCACGACTCCAGGCATGAGGCGGACGTATGTTGTCTTGGATCCTTGAACACGCTCTCTAAGACCAGGAAAGGATATGAAAGGAAGGACCGAGAACCGGCCGAATTGAAAGTCCGCCGCCGCTCCCCTGTGGCTTCCAGCCCCCGACCACGACCACGACGCCGAGAGACCTGTGGGACGCCTTGAGAATGAGGTTGAGGAGGAGAACCCCGTCAATGACATCCCGCTCCACAGGGACAGGCCCTGTCCGATCCGGAGGTTATAGTCACCAAGGACGAGCTTTTCCAGATATCTCTTCCCCGAGACGGAGACATTGGCAGACCAAGCGGACGGTGGAAACTGGCGCTTGTCCTGGTAATAACTCCTCGAGGCCCAGGAGAGTTCCGCCGATTCCCCCACCCCGAGTTTATATTTCCCGGCATGGTAATATGACTTCCCCTTGAACGCCGCGCGTAACATGAGGTCATGACGGAATCTCAAAGAGTCCGCCGCTGGCTGGCCGGGAAGAGAACGGCTATACAAAGAGATAAAAGGCCTCAGCGCCTTGACATATTCCTCCCCGAATCCCTCGACCGCCGCTAGCTCGGAGAAAGAGAGGACATCCCCGTTCCTCGAGCGGTAGTCTTCCAAGCTGGCGGCCTGATACCGGGTCAAAAGGCCGCTGGAAACAAGCCTTGACCGGCTAGAGAGATTGATCGCCAAGGGGTGGTCAAGGTACCGCTGGAACCGCTCGATTTCCTGCTCGTCAAGATCCTCTTCGCTAGGCGCGCCCGTGATTGTCAGGATCTCCCGGATATGGCCTTCTGTCTGCGCATAGGCGGACGCCAAGCCGCAAATGGCGGAGGCATGGAATAGGAGAATAGCGGCGATATAAGAGTTGAAGTGTCTCATGTCTGTCTGGTTTATCGCTAAATATACGCGGACCATAAAGAATTAACCCGGGGAGATAAAAAAGAGAAGCCATTTATTTCCGTTTTTTATGAGGATTGGCTATTTTTGTGTTATCCAAAAATCAAAACGATGAGTAACATCAGACTTCACGACAAATCGTTCCGTCCTTTCATCGATTATGACAAGATCGAGGAAGCGATAGACAAAGTGGCTGGCAAGATTAACTATGACTTCAAAGACAGCGAGGATGTCCCGGTACTCCTGTGTGTCCTCAACGGCTCCATCCTGTTCACGGCCGAGTTGATGAAAAGGCTCACCTTCAAGTGTGAGATAGTCTGTGTCAAACTCTCATCCTATATAGGCACGAAATCGACCGGCGAGGTCAGGGACATCATCGGGATGACCGGAAGCGTCAAGAACAAGAAGGTCATAATCATCGAGGACATAGTGGACTCTGGAAGGACAATAGCCAACCTAGTTGACATGATGGAGGCCAACGGGGCGACCGAGACGAAAATCTGCACGATGCTCCTTAAACCAGGATGCTATAAACTGGACAAGAAGATCGATTACGTGGCCATGGAGATCCCGGACGATTTCATCGTCGGCTTTGGTCTAGACTATGACGGTCTGGGCAGGAATATCAAGGACATTTATGTATTGGACGATACCATGAGATATTACATTCTTTTCGGCCCTCCCGGCGCGGGAAAGGGCACCCAGGCCGCCTCGATGGCGGAGAAGTTCAACCTTTGCCATATTTCCACAGGCGACCTGCTGCGTGGCGAGATGGCAAAAGGCAGCGAGCTTGGACTTAAAGCCAAGGCTTTGATAGAGGCCGGCGAACTGGTTCCCGACGAGATTGTCGAAGGGATGATCGGGAACAAGTTCGAGTCCGTCAAGGGTGTCTCCGGTTTCCTTCTGGACGGTTTCCCCCGCACTATAGCACAAGCCGAGGCTCTGGACAAGATGCTTGCCGAGAGAGACGCCAAGGTCACAGGAGTTGTCTCCCTGATGATCCCCGATGAGATGATCAAGGAAAGGATACGTCACAGGGCGGCCATCGAGGGTCGCGCGGACGACGCCTCCGACGAGACAATATCCAACAGGATCAAGACCTATCACGACAAGACCGAGCCTCTCGTGGACTATTACAAGAAAGCCGGGGCGTACCATGAGATTGACGGCACCGGAACCATCGAGGAGGTCAGGAGCCGCATCCACTCCCTAATGGAGACTCTTTAGGAAATCTAATTGAGTGGGAATACCTCGTTCAGGTCATTCGAGTACACAAAACCGATCGAGGCCCTGTCTTCCCCGCATTTATACTCGAGAACGTATTCCTTGCCAAGGCGCAAGCCGCCGATCACGGATGACATCCTGTCCACGGGACACAAGCACTTGAGCATGGTGCCGTCTTTCTCGTAGGCGTGATAGCTGATCACATTACCCTCGATGGAGACGTCGCAGATGATGCCTCCGTTGTTGATGGCGCAGTTCAGCAAGGCGTTATAGCGGGTTAACTCAAGCCCGTTAGAGGTGTACTTCAAAACAAGGAAAGGATTGGAATCCTCATCAGTCTCGGCCCTGGTGGCCTTGTTGCAACCAGTGTTGGTCACTACCGTCGAAAATGACAATTGCTCGGGTCCCTTCTCGCATCCGAACAGGACCGCCGCCGCAAGTAAAAGAATAAGATAGTTTTTCATAACAAACGCGCGTTTGCCGCAATATACGAATTTCGCGTATATTATCCCAAAAATCCGTAAATTCGCGACTTGGAACGCTAGTATTATTCTCCGACAGTTAATCATGGCCGAATCCAACTTCATAGACTACGTCAAGATCTTCTGCGCCTCGGGACACGGGGGTGCGGGCTCGGCGCACCTGCACCGGGCAAAGTACGTCCCCAAGGGAGGGCCTGACGGGGGTGACGGTGGCCGTGGAGGCCATATCATCCTGAAAGCTAACCCGCAGTTCTGGACACTCATCCACCTGAAGTACCGCAAGCATGTCAAGGCGGACGATGGCGGCAAGGGCGAGGGTGGTCTACGGACAGGGAAGAACGGGGAGGACATCATCCTCGAGGTTCCTGTCGGCACAGTGGCGAAAGACGCTGAGACCGAGGAGGTTCTCTTCGAGATGATGGAGCCCGGAGAACAAAGGATCCTCTGCAAGGGAGGACGGGGAGGACTCGGCAACAACAATTTCAAGTCGGCCACGAACCAGACTCCGAGATATGCCCAGCCAGGTGAGGACGGGGAGGAAGGCTGGTTCATCCTGGAACTTAAGCTGCTCGCGGATGTGGGTCTCGTCGGCTTCCCTAACGCCGGGAAGTCAACCCTCCTCGCCGCGGTCACGGCCGCCAAGCCGAAGATAGCTAATTACGCTTTCACCACCCTGGAGCCGAATCTCGGGATCGTTCGATACTACGACGACAGGTCGTTCGTCATGGCGGACATCCCGGGAATAATCGAGGGCGCCCATGAGGGCAAAGGAATAGGGATTAGGTTCCTCAGGCACATCGAGAGGAATTCGGTACTGCTGTTCATGGTCTCCGCCGAGGAGGATGACATAGCGGCCGGGTACCGGACACTCCTTCATGAGTTGGAGGAATACAACCCCGAGCTCCTTGACAAGCAGAGGGTTCTCGCGGTCACCAAGAAAGACCTTATTGACAAGGAGATAGAGGCTGAGATAGAGCCGACGCTCCCCGAAGGGATACCTCACATATTCATCTCCTCCGTCTCCGGAGAAGGACTGAAAGAGCTCAAGGACATGCTATGGACGGCTCTTCAGTCATAGGGACTCTCCACCTCGCCGACCAGGACCTGACCCTGCTCATCAACAGCTGGAGCTCTCCCTGGACTGACGGTTTCTGGATGATGATGTCAGACAAGTACTTTTGGATTCCGGCATATCTCATCTGCGTTTTCTTCCTGTTCAAGAGACTGGGTTGGAGGAGGGCTCTGATTGTCTTAGCCTCATGCGCCGTCGCTTTCGCCCTATGCGACCAACTGTCAAACATCGTGAAACACGCCGTGGTCAGGTTACGGCCGAGCTATTCCTCCAGGATGCTCCATGACGGGCTGAATATCCTCGAGAGAAGAGGAGGATTCTACGGGTTTTTCTCAGCGCACGCCGCCAACGCCTTCGCCATCGCCGAGTGTCTGATCATCGGCTTCCGAAACGATAAGACCCACACTTACAAAGCCTTCCGTTTTTGGACGATTGTATGGGCCTCGCTTGTCTCGGTCAGCAGGATCTTCGTGGGGAAGCACTATCTCGGAGATGTCCTTGTCGGGACTGTGATCGGGATAACAGTCGGATATCTCGCGGGGACGGCCGCGAGTCACATCATAAAAAGAATCTTGGATAAGGAGCCTAAAGTTCCGGCAGGGTATTCTCCATCTGAATCCCCCTCGACCCCTTGACAAGGACGGTCGCCCCGTTGACCGGGTTCTCCTTCAGCCATGAAGCCAAGTCAGCGGAAGAAGGGAACCATTTCACGCCTTCAGGGACCGTCCCGTCAAGGGCTTTCCCGAACTCCTCCCCCACCAGGCAGACAAGGTCCAATCCCATGGACAGTACCTTGTCCAGGATCTTGACGTGCTCTGACAGGGACTCCTCCCCCAACTCCCGCATGTCGCCAAGCAAGGCGACCTTCCGCTCAGCCTCAACCATGGCAAGGTTGTCGAGAGCAGCGGTCATGCTGGTGGGATTGGCGTTGTAGAGGTCCTTGATGAGTATATTCCTCCCAGTCTTCTCCATCTGGGAGCGATTGTTTTTGGGAATATAGCTCCCGACCGCCTCGATCGCCTCCTCGAGTGAGACTCCGAAGCGCAGGCCGACAGCGATGGCTGCCGCCACGTTGGTGGCGTTGTACGCCCCAGCCAGATGGGTCTCCACCGCGAGAAGAGTCTCGCTACCAGGCTCCTGGGGTATGGCCATCCTTAAATAGGGGTGCTCAGCGCTTGAGGGCAGGACGATAGCGTCCCATTTATCTATGCCATATTCAATGGTTTCCATCCCGACTCTTTCCGCGGCCATGGCCATCAGGTCGGGATCGTCGGCGTTGACGAAAGCCTTGCCGCCGTGGGCCGCGAGGTAGTCGTACAACTGCCCTTTAGCCATCTTGACGCCTTCGAGACTGCCGAACCCAAGAAGATGCGCGCGGCCGACATTGGTGATAAGGCCATAGTCCGGCTCGCAGACATTGACAAGTTTACCGATGTCGTCGGGATGACTCGCCCCCATCTCGATTACAGCCAGTTCTGTCACCCCTTTGATGGACAGGAGCGATAGAGGCACTCCGATGTCGTTGTTGAGATTACCCTGGGTGGAAGTCACCTTGTACTTCATCGACAACACTCTGGTTATCAATTCCTTTGTCGTTGTCTTGCCGTTGGTGCCGGTAAGCCCGATAACTGTTATCGGCTTTCCGTCGACCAGGGAGTTCTCCCTGTGGTGGCGCGCGAGAGACTGCAGAGCCTGAAGCGTGTCAGGCACGGAGATGACACGGGGATCGCCTGACAACGCGGCCGCCGATCCTTCGTCAACGACCGCGTATCTGGCGCCACTCTCAAGAGACTTCAAGGCATATTCGTTACCGTCGAAGTTCTCCCCCTTCAGTGCGAAGAACATCTCACCGCCCTCGATGGCGCGGCTGTCCGTCGCGACGCGGGAGCACTCTTTAAACAAAGAATAGAGTTTCTGGATATCCATCATTATCAGTTACTTGCTGCCGGTGCTGCCCCAACCGCCGGCTCCCCTGCCTGTCTCGGAGAGGACTTCCACGTCCTCCCACTCGACACGCTCGTGTCTCGCCACGACCATCTGGGCGATCCTCTCTCCCGGGACAAGCTCAAAAGGCTCGTTGGACAGATTGACGAGAGAGATTCTCAGCTCTCCCCTGAAGTCGGCGTCAACCGTCCCGGGAGAGTTGATCACGGTCACGCCCTTCTTAGTGGCGAGACCGCTGCGTGGACGTATCTGGGCCTCGTAGCCTACCGGGAGCTCAATGAATATCCCGGTAGGCACGAGCATTCTCTCGAGCGGCATCAAGATGACCGGCTCGTCGATATTGGCCCTCATGTCCATGCCGGCCGAGGCCTCCGTCGCGTAGAAGGGGTCCGGCCAGCGGCTTTTATTCACTATCTTGACTTTAAGCATATCCCTATTCGGCGGCCTCAGGCTCCTGGGCGGGCTCGGCGACCTTCTTGTCCCTGTCGGGGATGATGAGATTCAGGATCACACCGACGATGGAGGCGAGACCGATGCCGGCGAGGGAGAACTTGCCGAAGCTGATGATCGCGCCGCCGATTCCAATGGTGAGGATCAGGGAGGCTATGATGAGGTTGCGGGTCTTGTTCATGTCGACTTTCGCCTTCACAAGGTTATTGATACCGACCGCGGCGATGCTGCCGAATAGAAGCAGCATGATACCACCGAGAACGGCGGTGGGGATGGTCTGGATGGCCGCCCCGACCTTGCCGATCAGGGAAATGACCAAGGCGGAGATGGCCGCTATCCTCATACAGACCGGATCGGTGACCTTCGTGAGTGAGACGGCTCCGGTGACCTCAGAATATGTCGTAACGGGCGCGCCGCCGAGGAAGGCCGCCAGCATGCAGGCGAGACCGTCGCCGGCCATGGTGCGATGCAAGCCGGGATCCTTGATAAAGTCCTTCCCTGCTATCTCGCTGATGGCGTAGATGTCACCCACATGCTCGATGATCGGGGCGATCGCCACCGGCGCCATGAACACTATGGCCTGCCATGAGAAGCTCATCTTGGCGAAATGAGGAAGGGCGAACCACTTGGCCTCGGCGACTGGGCCGAAGTCGATCCCGCTCCGGAAGAAGATGACGGCGGCGATGTAACCGGCGATGGCTCCGAAGAACACGGGGATAATCTTCACAAGTCCCTTGCCCCAGATCGAGCACGCGACCGCGACAAGCAGAGAGATGATGGCGAGTACCCAGTTCTGGCTGGCCATGTTCACTCCCGTCCCGGCGAGCGAGAGACCGATCAAGATGATGACCGGCCCGATCACGATCGGAGGGAACAGTTTCTTTATGAAGCTGATACCGAAAAACTTCACCAGAAGGCTCATCAGCAGGTAAACAGCGCCGACAGCGACGAGACCGCAGAACATTCCGGGCATCCCGTAAAGCTCGGTGGCCTTGACGATCGGGGCGATGAAAGCGAAACTGCTGCCCAGGAAGATCGGGACCCTGCCCTTGGTGACACCATGGAACAAGAGCGTGCCGAGACCGGCGGCAAGAAGGGCTATCGCCGGGTCGAAACCGACGAGCAAGGGGACGAG
Source organism: uncultured Bacteroidia bacterium (assembly GCA_902797035.1). Taxonomy (GTDB): domain Bacteria; phylum Bacteroidota; class Bacteroidia; order Bacteroidales; family UBA932; genus Cryptobacteroides. The sequence continues at coordinate 57,543 of CADBRH010000109.1, forward strand.
AACCGTGGAGCCGAAGGCCACGAACATGAACTGAACGCCTACTATCGTACGCTTCAGTGGAGTTAAGGTTTGGGTAGACATATTGTTTGAGACAATTACTTTGACGCTCTGGAATACAGGAAGGCCGCCACGATCCCGAATAACAGGTTAGGCAGCCATAAGGCCACAAACGGGGCCATGACCCCGGCGAAAACGAACATCTGGCTGAACCTCAGGAACAGGATATAAGTGAAACTGAGGGCGATACCGATACCGATGTTAAGCCCTATGCCTCCCCTTCTCTTCCTCGAGGAGAGGCTAACACCCATGATAGTCAGGATGAACGCGGAGAAAGGCAACGCGTACCGGGTGTGCTTCTCGATCAGGGCATAGATCACGTTGGTGTCACCGCGCATCTTCTGCTGCGCGATAAGACTGTTCAGCTGGCCTAAGGGCAAAGTCTCGACAGTTTTGTTGTTACGGTAGAAATCGGTCACGGTCAGGTTGATCACCGTGTCAGTCTTCGAACCGGACCTGACCCTGTCCTCAAGACCATCGGAATAATCCCTGATGAAATACTCGCGGAGAACCCAGGCTCCCTTCAGGCTGTCCCATGAGGCTGTCTCGGCGGACAGCTTGCTGACCAGCTTGTTGTCCTCGATATCCTCAAGGGTGAAGCCGTAAGCGGTGTTGTTCCACGAGCTGAAGGACTCGACATAGACAAACTTGCCTGAGTCTATCTGGTAGTGCACGTTGTTGGTGCTGAACGGGTTCCTGTGCTTGACGTAAGTGGCCTCGAACTTGACCCTCGTCACGTTGGCCCTTGGGATGACCCACAGGTTCAGCGAGAGGGACAGCAGGGCGATCAAGGCGGCCGAGATGATGTACGGGCGCATCATGCGCCTGTAGCTCACGCCGCAGGAGAGTATGGCGATAATCTCGCTGTCGGAGGCCATCCTGGAGGTGAAGAAAATCACGGTTATGAACACGAACAGCGGGCTGAACATGTTCACGAAATATGGCACCCAGTTGACATAATAGTCGAGGATGATCGCCTTGAGCGGAGCCTTGTTCTCGACAAAGTGGTTGATCTTCTCGCTGATGTCGAATATGATGACTATGACGATGATGAGAAGGAGAGCGATAAAGAAGGTCATGATGAACTTCTTTATGATGTACTTGTCGATCTTCTTCAACACCGGTTCCATATCCTACAGTCTAGCGCTGACTTTTTTCACGACGGCGTCTTTCCAAGAGGAAAAGTCACCGGCCTCTATGTGCAGGCGCGCCCGCCTAACGAGATCGAGATAGAACGCCAGATTATGCTCGCTCGCCACCATCGCGGCGAACATCTCCTTGGCCACGAAGAGGTGGTGGAGATACGCTTTTGAATAATCCTTGTCAACAAATGACGTACCATCAGGGTCGATGGGAGAGAAATCGTCCGCCCATTTGGCGTTACGCATGTTGATGATTCCGTTCCATGTGAAGAGCATCCCGTTGCGGCCGTTGCGGGTGGGCATGACGCAGTCGAACATGTCCACTCCCCTGGCTATAGCCTCGAGAATATTCGCCGGTGTCCCGACACCCATGAGGTATCTCGGCTTGTCCTGTGGCAGGATGGGACAGACCAGCTCCAGCATCTGGTACATCTTCTCTGTAGGCTCGCCCACCGCCAGGCCTCCGATGGCGAAACCACCCACGCCCCGGTTATCCCCAACGAGGGTCAATGCATGGTCGACTGCCCGCTTCCTCAGCTCGGGATAAACGCACCCCTGGATGATAGGGAACATTACCTGGTCATAACCGTACAGCGGCATGGTCTCCGAGAAGCGCTTGAAGAAGCGCTCCAACCAACCCTGGGTCAGTTTAAGAGACTTGGCGGCGTACCTCTCGTCGGCGTCGCCGGGACAGCACTCGTCGAGGGCCATCATTATGTCAGAACCGATTATCCTCTGGGTATCGACATTGTTCTCTGGGGTGAAAGTGTGCCTTGAGCCGTCAATATGTGACTGGAAACGGCAACCCTCCTCCGTTATCTTGCGGATTTGTGTCAGGGAGAACACCTGGAATCCCCCGCTATCGGTCAGGATCGGCCTGTCCCAGGACTCGAACTTGTGGAGCCCTCCGGCTGCGCGCAGGGTATCCAAGCCAGGCCTGAGGTAGAGATGATAAGTATTTCCCAGAATGATCTCGGCGCCGATATCCGAACGCAAATCCCTGTGATAGACGCCTTTCACCGAGCCCACGGTACCGACAGGCATGAAAATGGGGGTCCTGACCTCACCGTGCCCGGTGGTGAAAACCCCTGCCCTTGCCTCGCTTCCAGGATCGGACGCTATTCTGGTGAAATCCATTCTATTATTATTGGCTATCAAATATAATGATTTTTACGCTAAAAACTCGTATTTTTGTTCGATACCCGAACACACGGGAACTTTATAATTTTTCTATAATGAGCAACAAATCCATCACTGTCAGGCTTATCCTGCTGAACTTCCTTGAATTCGCTGTCTGGGGGGCCTACCTAACATCGCTCGGGCGCTATCTCGGCGGCATCGGGATGATTGACAAGATCAAATGGTTCTTCGCCATGCAAGGCATCGTGTCCATCTTCATGCCCACACTCATGGGCATCCTTGCCGACAGGAAGATCCAGGCGCAGAAAGTCCTGTCCATGTGTCATCTGCTCGCGGGAATATTCATGATAGCCGCCGGATTGTACTGCAGGGGCACCGGGTCTAACGTCTCTTTCGGGCCTCTGTTCACCCTCTACAGCGTCAGCCTGGCATTCTTCATGCCGACCATAGCGCTCGTGAACTCGGTGGCATACAATGCCTTGGAGGGTGTCGGCAAGGATCCCGTGAAGGCGTTCCCCCCTATCCGTGTTTTCGGCACGGTGGGCTTCATACTCAGCATGTTGTTCACCAATTTCGTAAAGATAGGCGGTGTCGCGATGCAAAGCTCCTACACCCAGCTTATCTCCTCCGGTGTCCTCTCCCTAGTCCTTTGCGGCTACGCGCTGACCATGCCTCCGGTCCCCGTCAAGAAAGGCAGGGATGGTCAGTCCATCACCGAGGCTCTCGGACTGAAAGCGTTCACCCTGTTCAAGGACAGGCAGTTCGCCATATTCTTCATCTTCTCAATGCTGCTCGGCTCCGCCTTGCAGATCACCAACGGTTACGCGAACCTCTTCCTCGGCTCATTCCAGAGCGTCTCGCCTGACTCTTTCGCGGTGAAGAACTCCAACGCGCTGATTTCCATCTCACAGGCCTCGGAGACACTCTGCATCCTTCTTATCCCATTCTTCATGAAAAGGTTCGGGATCAAGAACGTCATGCTCATCGCCATGTTCGCCTGGGTGTTCCGCTTCGGTCTGTTCGGCCTCGGAGGACCTGACATGCCTGGAGTGATCCTGTTCGTCCTCTCCTGCGTCGTTTACGGTGTCGCTTTCGACTTCTTCAATATCTCGGGATCACTATACGTGAACGAGAACACAGGAGCCGACATCAGATCCAGCGCCCAGGGGCTCTTCATGTTGATGACCAACGGCCTCGGGGCATCCATCGGCACTCTCGCGGCTGGCGCCGTCGTCGAGGCCTGTGGATGTGGAGCGGTCAGTCCCGAGGGCTGGCCCAAGGCGTGGTTCATCTTCGCCGCCTACGCGCTTGTGGTCGCGGTCCTGTTCATGATCCTTTTCAAGGATCCGAGGAAAGTCAAGGCCGCCCCTGTCCAAGACAACGTTGGAGTTTGAAGACCCGGCTCTCGGACATATAGTATTTGATGTCATAGCATCTGTACTCATTGTGATTCCTGACCTTGTGGTAGGAGGTGATGCAATCGAAATTGTATCCCATCCGCGAGAGGTCAGGAATATCGATTGACGAGACTCCCTCTTCCAGAAGTCTCTCCAAGATGGAATAGTTCCGTTCCAACGCGCCTATCGTCTTCAGTTTCAGTCCTTTCAGACGACCTCCCTTCCGGTAGTGCCACCGGCTTTTGCATTCCTGGGAGCAGAATTTCATATCACTCCTCCCGTAAGGAAGGACACCTCCACACTCCAGACATCTCCTCCCTCTTTTGTCTTCCTCATTCTTCATGCCGGCAATATGCGAATTATATCTCATTTCCGGGATGGTATCGAGGGGGTAAGCATCGGGATTCTCATCCGCGGGAAAATAAAAAACAAGTGACAGGTAAACGATAATTGTCAAACGCCCTAAAAGAAAACCATATTCGGATAATAATCCGAAACAATCCTCGGTATTTCGTTATCAAGCCGATGGATTAACCATGGTAACAGCTATCTTAGCGTCGTTAACCAACATAAACTAAACTGATTATGGAACAACTCAACAAAATCGAAATCCGTGGGAATGTCGGCAACGTCAACATCCTCAAGGTCGGAGGCACGAGAGTGGCTCATTTCTCCGTGGCGACCAATTTCGCTTACAAGGACAGGAACGGTGAGCCAGTCATCGAGACCACATGGCACAACGTGACAGCGTGGGAAGGCAACAAAGGAATACCATCCCTGGAGATAATCGAGAAGGGCTTCCCCATCTTCGTTTCAGGAAGACTGAGAATCCAGAAATACATCGGCGGGGACGGGACCGAAAGAACCAGCTATGATGTGATAGCTAATATAATCGAGAAAGTGGAGGCGAATGTCTCGCCACAAATGATCTGAGAACAGACGCTCGCTCATCCCGGTGAGGGGCAAGTGCGGGTGGGAAAAAGTGGGGTTATCACCGGGATTTTAGGCTTATTTAATCCATTACTTTAGGTATTAATAAAAATGATTAAAATGCTTATTTTCAATAAATTAAAGTATAACAGATAAATATTGCTTTCAATTAATTACAAAAAATAATTTGGACTTTAAATTAATTTGTATATATTCGCGCAACAATGTCAGCCCTGGCAAAGGCTGGCGGTCGCCGAAGCGGAATTCCTTGGAGTCGATCAAGGCCGTCAGGCAGCAGAAATGCCGGATGAGCCCGCTCTCCACCGCCAGAAATCCTTACCCTGACTGAAACGAATTCTTGCGAAAACCGCGGCCCAAAAGCCGCGGTCTTCGTTTTTAAACATAGTCAATTAATTGATTATTATTTTATTATCTCAAGCCTCCTAAAGATTTTCTCTAGCTTATCGATAGCCTCGTCCACCTGTTCGACAGTATGTGTGGCCATGAGGGCGAAACGGATAATGATAGAGTCTTGAGGGACAGCCGGTGGTATAACAGGCGTGATGAACACTCCCTCGTCGAGAGCATCTTTGACCGCCCTCAGGCACTTCTCCATGTCACGGACATAGAGCGGGAATATCGGGGACTGAGTGGCGCCGATATCGAATCCTCTCTTAAGGAATTCCTCCCTTGCGTGATTGGTGACCTTCCACAGGTTGTCAATCCTCTCCGGTTCCTCGAGCATGATGTCTATCGCCCGGCTGACGGCGGCGACATTCGCTGGTGGCATGCTCGCGCTGAAAATCAGGGATCTGGAATTATGTTTGATGTAATTCAGAAGTACGTGACTGCCGGCGATAAAACCTCCGAGAGAGCCGAAAGACTTAGAGAACGTACCCATGATGAGATCGACCCTGTCCGTCACCCCGAAATAGTCGGATGTGCCCCTTCCATGGTCTCCGAGAACACCTATCGAATGGGCGTCATCAACCATAACAGCGGCGTTGTACTTGTCGGCCAGATCGAGAACCTCGGGTAGTGGTACTATATCTCCGCTCATGGAGTAAATCCCGTCAACCACAATGAGTTTAGGGCAGTCAATTGGAGCGACCCTTAATTTTTCTTCGAGCGCCGACATATCATTGTGCGCGAACTTGAGCACCTTGCTGAAAGACAGGCGCGCGCCCTCGATGATGCTGGCGTGGTCGTATGAGTCCAGGAAGATGTAGCCGTCCCTCATCCCGAGGGAGACCACACCAAGATTCACCTGGAAACCGGTACTGTAGGTGACCGCCTCCTCCTTGCCGACCAACTTGGCGAGCTTCTCCTCGAGTTCAAGATGAATATCGAGAGTACCGTTAAGGAAACGAGAGCCGGAGCAACTTGTACCGTATCTCTTTATGGCGGCGATGGCAGCCTCTTTAAGCCTCGGGTCGTCGGATAATCCCAGATAAGAGTTTGAGCCGAACATCAGGACGTCCTTCCCTTTCATCTTCACGACAGTGTCCTGACCGGACTCGATAGGCCTGTAATATGGATATATCCCTTGTGCCTTTACCTCGTCGGCTAAGGTGTATCTACCGAATAGTTCCTTGAATAGTTCGTTCATTAACAGAAAAATTGTCCGCTAATTTAATGATTTTCCGGAAAAATCAAACATCATGCGCCGTACATGTCGTCATAGTACCTCAAATAATCACCGCTGGTGACGTTGTCAAGCCAATCCTGATTATCCAGATACCACCTGACGGTCTTCTCTATCCCCTCCTCGAACTGGAGTGACGGCTCCCACCCGAGCTCATTCTTCAACTTACCCGAATCGATGGCGTACCGCATGTCATGCCCTTTCCTGTCGGTGACAAAGGTGATGAGATCCTCGTCTGAGCCTTCAGGACGTCCCAGAACACGGTCAACGGTCTTTATCAAGACTTTGATCAAGTCGATATTCTTCCATTCGTTGAAGCCTCCGATATTATACGTCTCACCATCCTTGCCCTCATGGAATATCAAGTCGATCGCCCTCGCGTGATCCTCGACATAGAGCCAATCCCGGACATTCTCCCCCTTCCCATAGACAGGCAGAGGCTTGCGATTACGGATATTATTGATAAACAGCGGTATAAGCTTCTCGGGGAATTGGTATGGCCCGTAATTGTTGGAGCAGTTAGTCACCAATGCCGGCATGCCGTAGGTGTCGTGATAGGCCCTGACAAAATGATCGCTGGACGCTTTGGCGGCGGAATAGGGGCTATGCGGCCGGTATTTGGTCTCCTCGGTGAAAAAAACGTCCCCGAAAGGGCCTCCCCCGCTCTCCCCGGCTAAGGGATCTCCCTCCGGCCTGGTGATCTCAAGCGCCCCGTAAACCTCGTCGGTTGAGATGTGATAGAAACGGCAGGGAGTGCCGCCGACACACCATCCCGCGGGCTCCCAAAAGTCCCTGGCGGCCTGAAGAAGGGCCAGAGTGCCCATAACGTTCGTCCTGGCGAATATGAACGGATCCACGATGGACCTGTCCACATGACTCTCCGCAGCGAGATGGATAACCCCGCTCACCTTATTGTCCTTGATCAGGTCGCGGACAGCCTCGTAGTCGCATATGTCCGCTTTGACGAACGAATAGTTCGGTCTGTCCTCGATGTCCTTGAGATTGGCGAGATTGCCCGCGTATGTCAGCTTATCAAGATTGATTATCCTGTAACTCGGATATTTCCTGACGAGAAGCCTGACGACATGGCTCCCGATGAAACCGGCGCCGCCGGTGACCAGTATAGTCCTTTCGTGACCCATATCACTGCCCGTTTCTCATTTTCCCGTCGCTGATAGCGTCGTACGCGGCCCTGCTTCTGAAAATATCGATGGCGGTGAATATCGACGACATCATCGAATGAGGATCCGCCTCGTCCCTTCCGGCCATCTCGAACGCTGTCCCGTGATCCGGGGATGTCCGTACTATAGGAAGCCCGGCCGTGAAATTCACCCCGTCCTCAAACGCGAGCGCCTTGAACGGGGCCAGTCCCTGGTCATGATACATGGCCAGCGTGGCGTCGAACCTGGAGTACTGCCCCAGGCCGAAAAAGCCGTCCGGCGAATATGGGCCGAAGGCCATGATACCCTCCTCGTTCGCGGCCTTGACAGCGGGTAAGATGATCCGCTCCTCCTCGTCGCCAAGAAGCCCTCCGTCGCCGCAGTGCGGATTCAGGCCGAGAACGGCGATTTTCGGTTCCACAACGCGGAAATCCCTCTTCAGCGAGGCCGACATGAGACGCAGCTTGCCCACAATCGCCTCAACAGAGATCGATGAAGGCACATCCTTCAAAGGGATATGACCGGTCACCACCGCTATCTTCAGGCGGTCTGAGACCATGAACATCACCACGTCACTCACTCCGAACTCTTTCTGGAGATATTCTGTGTGCCCTGTATTGCCGAACCCCTCGCTTACCATGGCCCTCTTGTTGATCGGGGCGGTGACAAGAACGTCGATATCCCCGTTCTTGATGTCATCGACGGCCCTCTCCAGAGATGTGATGGCCGCCTTGGCAGACTCGGGAGTAGATCTCCCCGGCTCGACGAACGAGTTGTCCGGAAGGCAGTTGACGATGTTGATCTTCCTCGGCCTCGCGTCCCTTGCGCTTTGAATGACATAGGTGTCCATCTGTTGGTCGAGGTTATGGATGCTCTTGCGGTAGAATCCGAATATCTTCGAGGAGCCGTAGATCACCGGAGTGAACGACTCGAGAATTCTCGCGTCTGCCAATGATTTGATTATCACCTCGTAACCTATCCCGTTGCCGTCACCTTGCGTGATTCCGACTATCGGTTTCCTGTAGAATCTTTCTGCCATATCTATAATAACGTGTTATCCCACTCACTAATCATGGACTCGTACCCGGTGTCAGGCGGAAGGACTGTTCCGGCGGCCGCGGCGCCGGCGCCGGCCGCCACCGCGAGAGCGTCGCAACGCTCGTTTTCCGGATGGCCCGCGTGTCCTTTTATCCAGTGGAAGGTCACCTTGTGCCTTCTGTAGACAAGGAGGAAACGCTGCCAGAGATCAGGGTTCTTCACTTTTTTCCAACCCTTCCTCTCCCAATCCATCAACCATCCCTCGTTCAAGGCTTTTACCACATAGGAAGAATCACTGAAAACCTCCACGACAGCGTTGTCCCATCTGATCGCCTCAAGACCCACTATCACCGCCAGAAGTTCCATCCGGTTATTCGTTGTGCGTGAAAAGCCCCCGCTTATCTCTTTTTCCAAGTCTCCGCAACGCAGGATAACCCCGTATCCTCCCGGGCCGGGATTGCCGCTGGAAGCGCCGTCAGTGAAAATGAAGATAACCGGTCTCGCTTTGTCCATGAATACAAATATACGTTAAAAATTTTGGGCGACTTCAATTTTGTGACTATTTTTGAGGATATGAATGTTCTAATAACAGGCGCTAACGGCCAGCTTGGCAGAGAGCTCAGGGAAGCGGCCGCGGGAAGCCGGGACAGGTTCGTGTTCACGGATGTCACCTCTGTCCCAGGGCTAGAGACTGTCTATCTGGACATAACCAACATCGACGCCGTGAGGATCATCTGTGACTCGGAGAAAATCGATGTCATCGTTAATTGCGCGGCATACACAAATGTGGACAAGGCTGAGGATGACTCCGCCACGGCCATGCTTCTCAATAGCTCAGCCGCCGGCATACTGGCCACAGTCGCGGCCGAGAGCGGCGCCACTCTCATTCATATCTCCACGGACTACGTGTTTCAAGGCGACCGCCCGGAACCCTGCGGGGAGGACTGGCCCACTCACCCGCTTGGAGTCTATGGCTCCACGAAATTGCTGGGGGAGAAGAAGATAGCCGAGTCCGGATGTAAGAGTATCATATTCAGGACAGCTTGGTTGTTCTCTCCCTTCGGGAAGAATTTCGTGAAGACCATGCTCCAGCTCACCGCCGAAAGGGACTCCCTGAAGGTGGTGTTCGACCAGGTGGGTACCCCGACATACGCCAAGGACCTCGCCGGACTCATAGTCAAGATCATCAGCGAGGACAAACTCGGCCTCACCGGTATTTACCATTTCAGCGGGGAGGGAGCCATCTCCTGGTACGACTTCGCCAAAGCGATCGGCGACTTAGGAGGCAACATTTGCGACATCCGCCCGTGCCATACCGGGGACTATCCCTCGAAGGCCCGGAGGCCCCGTTTCTCAGTGCTGGACAAAACCAAAGTCAAAGAGACCTTCGGAGTGACTATCCCTTATTGGAGGGACTCGCTGGCCGATTGTATCAAAAGGATAAAAGAATCATGAAAGGAATCGTGCTGGCCGGCGGAAGCGGCACCAGATTGTACCCTATCACCAAAGGGGTCAGCAAGCAGATGCTTCCGATTTATGACAAACCGATGGTGTATTACCCGATCTCGGTGCTTATGAACGCCGGGATAAAGGATATTCTCGTGATATCCACCCCGACCGACTTGCCCTCCTTCGAGAGGCTGCTCGGTGACGGGAGTGATTACGGAGTGCGGTTCGAGTACGCCGTGCAGCCGTCGCCTGACGGGCTGGCCCAGGCTTTCCTCATCGGCGATGAGTTCGTCGGGGACGACTGCGCCTGTCTGGTGCTGGGAGACAACATTTTCCATGGGGCCGGTTTCCCGGAAATGCTTGGCAAAGCGGTCACAACCGCCGAGGAGGAGGGGAAGGCCACTGTTTTCGGGTACTGGGTAAGCGACCCCGAGCGTTATGGTGTGGCCGAGTTCGACGAGGCCGGGAACTGCTTGAGCATCGAGGAGAAGCCAAAGGAGCCGAAAAGCAATTACGCTGTCACGGGGCTGTACTTTTATCCCAACGAGGTCGTGAAAGTGGCGAAGAATATCAAGCCGTCCGCCAGAGGCGAGCTGGAGATCACCACAGTCAACCAGGTTTTCCTCTCACGGGGCCTTCTCAAGGTGCAGAAACTGGAACGCGGCTTTGCCTGGCTGGACACCGGCACCCACGAGTCCTTGACCGAGGCCACCAACTACATCGAGGTGATCGAGAAGAGGCAGGGGCTGAAGGTGGCCTGTCTTGAGGAGATCGCTTTCCGCAAGGGATGGATTGACGCCGACCGCCTGAGAAAAATCGCGGCCCCGATGGCCAAGAACCAGTACGGACAGTATCTCCTGAAATTGGCGGAAGGATGGAAGTGATTAAAACTGAAATAGAGGGAGTCTTTATCCTCGAGCCGAGAGTGTTCTGTGACTCCAGAGGGTATTTTTTCGAATCCTTCAACCTCAGGGAGTTCCGCGAGGCTGTGGGAGATGTGGAATTCGTCCAGGACAACGAGAGCAAGTCATGCCGGGGAGTCATACGGGGACTGCATTTCCAGAAAGGTCCCCACGCGCAGGCTAAACTTGTGAGGGTTGTGAAAGGAGCCGTGCTGGACGTGGCCGTGGACATCAGACCAGGCTCCCCCACTTTCGGAAAACACGTCTCCGTGATACTGACAGGGGATAATCACCGGCAGTTTTTCATCCCGAGAGGCATGGCCCATGGTTTCATGGTCCTGTCCGAGGAAGCTGTTTTCCAGTACAAATGCGACAATTATTATTGTCCCGAGGCAGAGGCCGGTATAGCGTGGGACGATCCGGATCTCAGTATTAAATGGCCAGCGGCGGACGGAAAGGTTATCCTCTCTGAGAAAGACAAGAAGAATCCCCGGCTGGCCGAGATCCCTCAGGATATCTTGCTGTAATCCTTGATTGAATATTTGTCCTTCCTCAGCTCAGAGGCCAGCGAGGCGTGCTCTGGTCTCTCCAGCGTGGGATCCTTTGAGAGGAGATGCTCAGCGTAACTTCTCGCGTCGGACAAAATGGGCCCGTCGTGGGCAAGGGAGGCTATATTCAATGAGATCGGCAATCCGCTTTGCTGGGTGCCCTCAAGGTCTCCCGGACCCCTCATCTTCATGTCCTCCTCCGCAAGGTCGAAACCGTTCTCCGTGGCGCACATCAGCTCAAGCCGCTTTCTCGACTCCTTGCTGACTTTCAGGCCGTGCATCAGCACGCAATACGATTTCTCCGAGCCACGGCCAACCCTGCCTCGAAGCTGGTGCAGCTGCGCCAGACCGAACCTCTCGGCGTTCTCTATAACCATAATCGAGGCGTTGGGAACATCCACGCCGACCTCGATGACAGTGGTTGAGACCAGAATGTCCGCCCTGCCGGAAGCGAAGGCGTCCATGTTGAATCTCTTGACCTCGCTGGTCTGCTGACCATGGACGATAGCCACTTTATACTCAGGGTCAGGGAAACGTCGGACAATCTCCTCGTAGCCTGCCTCAAGATTCTGATAATCAAGCTTCTCGCTCTCGAATATCAAAGGGTAGACAATGAATACCTGACGGCCGGCCGCGATCTCCCTTCTGATGAAAGAGTACATCTGAGGTCGCTTGCCCTCCCCTATCAGCATGGTCTTCACCGGCTTCCTCCCAGGGGGCATCTCATCGATCACGGAGACATCCAGGTCGCCGTAGAATGTCATCGCCAGGGTCCTCGGAATCGGCGTGGCGGTCATCACAAGCACATGCGGAGGCGCCTGTGTGGCGCCTTTCGACCAGAGTTTCGAGCGCTGCTCCACCCCGAACCTGTGCTGCTCGTCGATTATCGCCAACCCGAGATTATGGAACACGACATCGTCCTCGATGAGGGCGTGGGTGCCGATGATGATACCCACGGAACCATCTTGAAGCCCCTCATGGATCGGGCGCCTCTCCCCCTTCGTGGTCGAGCCGATGAGCAACTCGCACCGGACACCTGTAGGTTCAAGATACTTCTTGATATTGGCGAAATGCTGACGGGCAAGGACTTCCGTCGGGGCCATTATGCAGGCCTGGTAACCGTTCCCGACAGCGATCAGCGCGGACAATACAGCTACCATAGTCTTGCCGGACCCGACATCACCCTGGAGAAGGCGGTTCATCTGGTGGCCACTCATCAGATCGCCCCGTATCTCCTTGATCACCCGTTTCTGGGCGCTTGTGAGCTCATAGGGCAGAGCGTTGAAACAAGCGTTGAATGCGGCCCCGACTTTCGGCATCATGATCCCGTTCTCGGAGCGTGAGCGGATATATTTCTGTTTGAGCAGCGATAGCTGCAAAAGGAAAAGCTCCTCCCATTTGAGCCTGTAACGGGCCCTGGACAGGGCGTTCTGGTCCGCGGGGAAATGAATATTCCTTATCGCGTACTTCAACGGGACAAGCCCCTTTTCCTTGAGAACATACTCGGGAAGGGTCTCCTCGACATCGCCGATCGCGAGATCTATGGCCTCCGCCACCAGTTTGTTCATCACCTTGCCGGTGACTCCTCCGTTCCGGAGCCTGTCGGTGGAGTTATAGACGCCTGTCAGGACTCCGGAGAAATTGACCGCTCCCTCAGTCGGGGGATTATCAATCTCGGGATGCACCATGTTCAGCTTGCCGCCGAACACGGAAGGACGGCCAAAGAAGAGGAAGACCGAACCCGGTTTCAAACGGTCGTAAGTGTATTTTATCCCTTTGAAAAACACGAGCTCCATCTCGCCGCTGGAATCCCTGACCAGAACGCTGAGACGTTGCTTGGCCCCTTTTCCTGTAAGTTCGGCGGACACTACCTGGGCCAGGACCTGGACCAGGGCGTTGCCGGGTTGTATGTCGGAGATTCTTTGGACAGAACTACGGTCGATATAACGGAACGGATATGTACGGAGCAGGTCCCCGACAGTGGAGACACCGAGTTCAGTCCGAAGGAGCGAGGCCCTTTTAGGCCCCACTCCAGGAAGGAACTGAACTTCCATATCCAGATTGTTCCGTCTCATCAGCTAACAGAGTATGAGTCACTTACACCAGCGGTCAAGCCAGTCGAAATAGCTGCGGTGCCAGAAGAGAGCGTTCTGAGGCTGGAGTATCCAATGGTTCTCTTCCGGAAAGACAATCAGCTTTGAGGGGACTCCCATCATCTGGGCGGTGTTGAAAGCGGCCATCCCCTGATCGTAAGGAATGCGGAAATCCATCATCCCGTGGATGCAAAGGATAGGGGTGTGCCACTTGGTGACATTGGCCGCCGGGGAGTTGTCGTAATGGCGCTTCGCCTTGGGAGCGTCGCTCCAAGGAGAACCGGCCTGCTGGATGCCTCCGAAAGTCTTCCCGTCACCCCTCGGGCCCATCTCTCCGGGAGTGTATGAATATTCGGTAAGGCCTCCGTTGTCCCAGTTGGGGAACCACATCTCCTCGGTCTCGTAGTACATGTACTTCTCGTCGAATATCCCCGCGTGGGCGATGAAACAGTCATAGGTGTCGCCGTGGATCCCCGCCATGTAATAGACGCTGAAGCCTCCGTAGGAGGCGCCGCAACCGGCCAGTTTGCCCACATAAGGCTCCTTCTTGAGCTCACGGGCGGCGGACAGGTAATCCTGCATGTTCAGGCCGATATAGTCCCCGCTGATCTGCTCACACCATTCCTGCCCGAAGGCGGTGGTGCCGCGCCGGTTGGGGAGGATGACGATGTAGCCCTGGGAGGCCATTAGGCGGTAATTCCATCTGTAACTCCACCCTTGGCTGAGGGTTCCTTGAGGGCCGCCGAGGAAAATCTCGATGGCGGGATAGACCTTCGTCGAGTCGAACTTGGGCGGATAAAGCACCCATGTCAGCATCTTCTTCCCGTCAACCGTGGTGATCCAGCGCTCCTCAATGTCGCAAGGCTCCAACTGGCCGAGGATATGGCCGTTCTCGTCGGTGATCCTTCCGAACGACCCGTCCTCCTCGTTGACGGCCACAAGCTCGGTGGGGAACTCCATGGAGCGATAGCTGGCGAGCAGGGTTCCGCCTACCACGGCGAACGGCGAGTCGAAGTCGTACCAGGCATCATCGGGAGTAAGTCGCGCGGGGTCACCGCCCTCGACGCCGACTTTATAGATAGCCTGTAGCCCCTCGGTCAAAGCGTTGAAATAGACAAATTTCGAGTCAGCGGACCAAACCGGGCCGGCGGCGTTGTACTTAAAACCATCTGTAAGGTTCCTGATCTCAGACACCTCAATCCCGCCCTCGCCTACATTGACAGAGGCCACGAAGAGCCTGGTCTGGTCGGCCTCGTAACCGTTCCGGGCCATGCTCAGGAAGGCGACACGGGTACCGTCCGGACTCCAGACAGGGTCGGTGTCGTAGCCCCCGCCCATCGGAGTGACGACTGTCTCGCCGGAGACGATGTCATAGATGTAAATCTCGGTGTCTGTTGAGAAAGCGTACTCACGTCCCGTGGCGACCTTCTTGCATGAATACGCCACCAGCCTCCCGTCAGGGCTCCAGGCGACCTGCTCCAGGCCTCCGAAGGGCTCCAGAGGAAGCTCATATTTACCCGCGTCCTCTCCGAGGATATTCATAGAGTTCTCCCTCGTGACCTCAACCCCCTCGGCGAGAGGGGCGACATAGGTCTGCGGACGCTCCGTGGTCCAATGGTCCCAGTGGCGGTACATCAGGTCCTCGACGACGTAAGCCTGAGCCTTGTCAAGCGCCGGATCCGAGTCTTTCGGTGTCTTGACATTGCCGGGGATTGAGCTGACATACAGCACGTTGGCCTCATCGGGACTGATCGAGAACTCACTTATCCCTCCTTTGATGTCGCTAATCTTAACTGGGGTTCCGAGACTCGGCTTGCCACCAGCGACGGAGAACGGGGCCTTCCACATCTGCCCTCCCTGGAGGAAGAAAATGAGTTTGCCGTCCGCGCTCCAACGCGCGTTACTGACGCTTTTGCTCTCTTTGGTGAGCTGGACCTTGTCCCCGAAGGACAGGGTACCATCCTCGCTGACCACTTCCTGGACGAACAGGTTCCTGCAGGAGCGGTTGTCCTCAATGGAGGTGTAGCTGACCCCGTACAGTATCCAACCGCCGTCCGGAGACAGACGGGGATCGGAGAGCCTTCCGAAAGACAGAAGTATCTCGGGAGTCATTATCCCGTTCTCAGCCCGGATCCCGGAGGGGCCGATGTACGCTCCTCCGGCGTCATTTCCATTACGCGCGCATCCCATAATCATGATTGCTGTCGCCGCCACCGCGGCGAGTGTGTTTGTTCTCATATTATTGATAATTCTTGTATCCTTTCTCCAACATTTCTTTTACAGCTGAGCGGACATCCTCAGGCTCAAGCACTTCCACCCTTCCGGCCAGTCTGCAGAACTCCATCAGGAGATTCTCTTCCGGGATCACCCTGATCATGAATATCCTGCAGCCACCCTCGGCGGGCCCTTCCTCCACCTGGGTGCGGTGGAGAGGCAGGTCCCGGAGGTATCTGGACTCGGCCTCGGTGGCCTTGAACCTGACAGTCACGCTTCTCTTACCTTCTATCGGGAAATATATCCCGAAACTCTCACGGTAAAGGTCATCCACATCGAACCCTTTCGGCATCTTGAATGTCTCCCCGGTCTCCATGAGGGACACTATCCGGTCGAGGCCATATACTCTCCAAGCCCTCGGGTCAGAGTTGCTTTCCACATCCGGAAGGTCATCCGCCCGCTCTTGACAGAACGCCACAAGGTACCAGCGCCTCCCATATTCCTTTACCGCGAAAGGTTGGATGTGGAGGGTCTCGGCCGAGGCCGAGTTGTACTTGCGGTACTCCATCAAGAGTTCCCTGCCGTCCTCCATGGCCTGCATGATAGACGTCAGGTAAGTCTGGCCGGAGGGTATGTCCTCCACGCTGACCCTGCCGGAGAGTCTCTCTTTGCCGAGAGTGAGCAAATTACTGACCGTGAATGTGTTGACCAGCCAGCCGACACTCTTGTCCTTATCCATGACCTCCTCCCCGAAAGGGATGGAGTAACGGTTGGTTCCCCTGTCGCACACGATCTCCAGCCCGAAGACGTCCTCGACCGCCATGCGGTGGTTGTTGAAGGTCCTCCGGGAATAGGGCTGGTTGTACCTGCGCTCGTGCTTGTCGGCGATCTCACGCAGGGTCAGTCCCCTCTCGCCGGCGGCGGAAAGGGTCTGGACGAGCCAGATGTATTTGCCTATCAGTTCGGAGACCATGGCCGGGTGTGCTTTGTCAAGGCACATCAGAGATAGTAACAATTATGGAATATACCTTGCAAGGTTTTTTGTTTTGTGGATTTATATAAATAGATTCGCGAAAAGATGATTATGAGAACCAAGGCGTCAAATTTCATAAAATGGCTGGGCGGGGTCATGCTGACCCTTCTGGGTTTCTCATCGTGCTCCACCACCAAGACTCTTGAGGAGGACATCCAATGGAGTCCCAAGCCGTTGCCCGGACAGGTGATCTCCATGTACGGCGTCCCTACCTCCTCTTTCAAAGTCTACGGGACTGTCCGTGACGGCGGCGGGAAGACCCTCAAGGGCATCCAGGTCATCAGTTATTACGGGGAGAGCACCTGGATGAGGACCGACACCACCTACTCAGACTCCGCGGGGAAATTCTCGAGGACAATGAGGACCTATCCGGCTGACAAGGTCGGCTTCACATTCAACGACATCGACGGGAAGGAAAACGGCGGGGAATTCGCCTCCAAGTCCGTGACTGTCAATGTGAAACAGGTCGGCAAGGGGGACGGGATGTGGTTCAAAGGGAACTACGAGGCCAACGCCGAGGTGACTCTCAACAAGAAGTGATCATTAACCGGAATCAAAGATAAAAGCCAGGCCCGCGGCCTGGCTTTCTTGTACCCCCATGGCGAATCGAACGCCAATCGTAGGAACCGGAATCCTAAATTCTATCCATTAAACTATGGGGGCGTTCCGGTGACACGAAGCTAATAAAAAACACCCCGGTGACGCGAAGTTAATAAAAAAACACTATCTTCGCGACCAATAAAACCAAAATCATTGTTTAATGAAAAGATTTTTCACAATCGCTGTCGCGGCTGTCATGATGACTTTCGCGACAAATTCCTTCGCTCAGATGCAAGTGGGCGCCGGCTATCTCAGAGGATTGGACGAGATCTCTATTAGTTCAGTCACTTCCGACATAACTTCCAATGGTGTCTATGCAGGGTTTTCCTACAATCTTCCCATAGTCGGAGGTCTTGGGGTCGCTCCCGGTCTCTACTATTCTTTCATGTTCTCTAACGACAGCTATCAAAATATCGCCGACGCCCATATCAGAGAGCATTTCGCGAACGTCCCCGTGTACCTGAATTACAAGTTCGGTCTGGGCGCCAACTCTTCGCTTTTCATATATGCCGGCCCCACTGTCCAGCTCGGACTCGTGTCCACAGTCAAGACATCGGTTCTTGGCCTCTCAGGGACCATAAACAGGTACAAGGATAACGACTACAGCAGGACCAATATCCTTGTCGGTGGTGGAATCGGCCTGAATCTCAACAAGATCCAGATTTCCCTCGGTTACGACCAGGGTCTCTTCAACCTCGACACCTCGGACGACGGCACCAAGTGGACCAAGTCCTACCTGAAAGCCGGAATCGCCTATCTCTTCTGATAAGAGTCCAAGACAAGACTTTTCGGGAGGCTGACTCAAGAAGAGTCGGCCTCATTTTTGTTGATTATTCGAAGAATAAATCGTAATTTTGTATGATATGAGTAAAGCTTACGTATTTCCGGGTCAAGGGTCGCAATTCCCAGGCATGGCGAGAGATCTCTATGAGAGCGGAGCCAAGGGGAAAGACCTTCTGGACAGAGCCGACGAGGTTCTAGGGTTCAAGATAACAGACATAATGTTCAACGGCACGGCCGAGGACCTTAAAGCCACCAAGGTCACCCAGCCCGCCATATTCCTTCACTCCGTTGTCCTGGCGATGTGTCATGAGGGGTTCGCTCCCGACATGGTGGCCGGCCACTCCCTCGGGGAGTTTTCCGCACTGGCCGCCGCCGGCGCTGTCAAGTTCGAGGACGCCCTCAGACTTGTCTCCATCCGCGCGACGGAAATGCAGAAATGCTGCGAGAGAGTTCCGGGAGGCATGGCCGCTATTATCGGCCTTCCAGACGAGACGGTTAAGGATATTTGCTCGGTGACCGAGGGTATCGTCATCCCCGCCAATTTCAACAGCCCCGGGCAGATAGTCATCTCCGGAGAGAAAGACGCCGTCGGGAGGGCTTGCGAGGCCGCCAAGGCCGCGGGAGCCAAGAGGGCCCTGCCTCTTCCAGTCGGAGGGGCGTTCCACTCCCCTCTCATGGAACCAGCCAGGGTGGAGCTCGGGAAGGCGATCAGCGAGACTGAGATAACCGCTCCCGTCTGCCCCATTTACCAGAATGTCACGGCCAGGCCGACCACTGACCCCATCCTTATCAAGGAGAACCTCCTGAAGCAGCTCACGTCCCCTGTCAGATGGACTGAGACCGTCGAGAACATGATCGCCGACGGCGCGGGGTATTTCATGGAGATCGGTCCAGGAACCGTTCTGCAGGGCCTTGTGAAAAGGATTTCCGGCAGCCCGGAAGGAATGGTCATTGAGGGGTTGGAGACTTTATGATTTAGTGACTGAATATTTTATTATCGATATGGCAAAAGAAAAGAAATTCATCACCTGTGACGGTAACACCGCGGTCGCGAACGTCGCTTACCTATTCAGCGAGAACGCCTGCATTTACCCTATCACCCCTTCCTCTCCCATGGCGGAGAACATCGACGAATGGGCCGACCACGGGAAAAAGAACCTCTGGGGCGAGACCGTGAGCGTCACCGAGATGGAGAGTGAGGCCGGAGCCTCCGGGGCCGTCCACGGCTCTCTTCAGGCCGGTGTCCTCACCACGACTTACACAGCCTCCCAGGGACTCCTTCTCATGATCCCCAACATGTACAAGATCGCCGGCGAGCTTCTCCCCGGTGTGTTCCATGTCTCGGCCCGCGCCCTCGCCTCCCACGCCCTCTCCATATTCGGAGACCATCAGGACGTGATGGCCTGCCGCCAGACCGGCTTCGCCCTCCTCGCCTCCGGCTCTGTCCAGGAGGCCCAGGACATCGCGGCCGTCGCCCATCTCGCCGCGATCAAGTCCAGCGTCCCTTTCCTGCACTTCTTCGACGGGTTCCGCACCTCGCATGAGATCCAGAAGATCG
>CADBRH010000110.1 GCA_902797035.1 uncultured Bacteroidia bacterium
CCAGGAATACGTCTTCGTGGGCGGCGGCGCCGGCATGGCTCCGCTCCGCAGCCACATCATGCCCCTGTTCAAGACGCTCAAGACCCGGAAGGAAGTCCACTTCTTCTATGGCGCCCGCGCCCTCGTGGAGGCCTTCTATCTCGAGGACTTCGCCGAGATCGAGAGGGAGTTCCCGAACTTCACGTTCTACCTCGCCCTCGACCGTCCGGATCCCGCGGCCGACGCCGCCGGTGTGAAATACACCCCCGGCTTCGTCCACAACGTGATGTACGAGACCTACTTGAAGAACCACGAGACACCCGAGGACATCAAGTACTTCATGTGCGGTCCGCCCATGATGGTCGGCGCCGTCAACAACCTGCTTGACAGCCTCGGCGTCCAGCCGGAGAGCATCCTCTACGACAACTTCTCATAGAGGCCGCTAAGGCGATGCCCTGATAAAGAACTCCCGGAGTGTCAGACACCCCGGGAGTTTCTTTTAAGCTGATACGGAACTATCTGAATATCACCTCCAAACCGTCGCTGGCCGCCGTCAGGGGACGGGGCAGGAAGGCGTTAATGTCAGACTGGCGGCGATGCAGTGTCCTGGCCAGATGGGTCAAGTAAACGGGCTGGCCCGGGGCGGGAGTGTACCTGCCCTCTCGGAGCAGCATGTCCACGGTCCTCTCCACGGTCCTGACGCTTGAGTGCGTGAATATCCTGAAGTCCTCGTCGCCGTCCAAACCCATCGTGGCCTCCATGATCAGGCCTGTGATTGGCTTGCCCTTGGCGTGCGGGTCGATTCCCACTATCCTGGCCGCGATAGCCGGGATGCCTCCCGTGTCGGTGGCGTACATGACACGGACATGACCCTTCTCCACCAGGTACATCATGGTCAACTCGTTAAGGTCGCCCGTGGCGTGGTTTGCGGGCAGGGCCGTGAGAGTCATCCCGCTGATTGTCACCTTGTCCCCGACAGCGAGCGGCGTAATCTCCGGGCCGGGAAGACCGGTCTCTGACGACGCCTTGGCGAAGTCCGCCCTCGCCCTTTCGATCCAGGTCGCCCCGAGGAACACCCTCTTGGCGCCGAGTCTCAAAGCGGCTGCCGGATTGTAATGATCCCCGTGAGAATGGGTATAGAATATGGTCTCGGGCCGGAACCCCTCCGGGATCATGTCCTCGTCAGAGGGAGTGAAGTCGATGAGTACCGCCCCGTCCAGCATGACGCTGGAGAGCCTGCGGAGGTCTCCCATCTCGTCAGGGCCGTTCCAGTCAGCGGCTCCAGTCCCGAGGAAACGGACCTTCAGAGGAGAGTCAAACTCCTCGCCGAGAATGTGGTGGGCGGGGCCGGCGGGCGTGCTCTTTTTCGGTTTCGCTGGAAGGGCGGCGGCGACCCCTCCGAGACTGGTGGCGGCGACAGTCACCGCTCCAGCCTTCAGGAATGATCTTCTGTCCATGATCCGGAGTTTTGTTTTCTAATATTACGAAAAAACTTCGTAATATTGTAAGGATATTCAATTTAATTCAACCCGATGACCCCCAACCTTGTCAGAAAAGCCACGGCGCTGGCAGTAATCCTGTTGGCCTGCATTTCCCTCGTCGCCCAGGAACCGACCGATATCCAGAGACGCTGTGTCCACGGGACCATGAAGCATCTAGGCTTCCAGAGGGAGTACTATCTCTATCAGCCTGAGGGACTTGAACACGGCGCTCCCCTTGTGGTCTGTCTTCACGGCTACGGCGGCTCAGGCGCCCACGGGAAGGCCGAGCTGATGGACGTGGCCGACAGGCACGGTTTCGCTGTCTGCTATCCCCAAGGGCTGGCCGACCCTAAAGGAAAGACGAGCTGGAATGTGGGTTACCCCTCGCAGGAAGGGATGAGGACCGACGATGTGGATTTCATCGTCAAACTGTCCAAAAAGCTTAGCGGGGAATATGGTCTGAGCCGGGAGAATGTCTTCCTGACCGGAATGTCGAACGGCGGCGAGATGTGCTACCTGACAGCCCAGAAAAGGCCCAAGGCCTTTAAAGCGATAGCCTCGATCGCGGGACTGACTCTCACCTGCATGATGCCACTAAAATACCGTCATCCAGTCCCTTTCATGGAGGTTCACGGTACCGAGGACAGGGTTTCCGAATGGACCGGCGATCCCGGGAACCTGGGAGGCTGGGGAGCCTATCTGGCTGTGCCTGTGAGTGTCAGCCACATTGTCGTGGCGAACGGCTGCGTTAGCGAAACCATCAGCGAGCTTCCTCTCAAGGAAGGAGGCAACCGGGTGATCCTGCATCATTTCCAGGGAGGGAAACCGGCCCGCGAGGGAGGCCCGGCGGCCGATGTGCTGCTTTTCGAGGTGATCGGCGGGGATCACAGCTGGTCCGACAAGGACATGGACACCTGCGAGGCTATTTGGGACTTTTTCAGCATGTACCTATGATTGACAAGAGCATTCACATGATGGACGCCGGGATGAGGCTTTTCGAGAGCGAGAAGCCCTACGGGATTGTACTCGGCGGCATCAAGAAAGAAATGGAAGGTTTCGGCAAGGTACTCAGGACCAACGAGTTCTCTGACGAGGAACTGCCGGAGGCCTCCTCCGGATGCGACCTATTCCTGGACAGGTCCACAAGGTACAAAACAAAGTATATCTCCTGCTCTCTTGAAGACGCCGGGACGGTGGGCCGTACCGCCGACGGCGAGGAGATCCATCGCTACGCGGCGTCGCTTAAAGAAGGGAACAAGAACACGAATGTGGGAATATATGTCTCCTTGGCGATGATTCTCATCTGGGCCATGCTCGGCTGGCTCGTGTCGGACGGCGGCGTACTCATCACACTGGCCCTGACCGCGGTGGGCATATACGGAGCCTGGCGAACGCTGCGCCCCTCAAAAGACAACATCAACGTCACCCGCCGCCTTCTCGACGCTTTCAATGACGCCCGGTAATCGGGGATAGGAGTACCACCTCCCTGAACCGCCGCTTCGCGGCCCCACCGCTCGCTTCGCTACGCTCGCTCCGGTCCCCCCTCTCAACGTGCCGAGGGTGGCAGTGGTTCCGGGAGGTGTACTCCTATCCCTCGTAAGCGAGCGAAAGTGATTTGGCGGCGGACTGGCCGGCGAGAAGGCCGGTCGCGAAGGCGCAATGCAGATTGTAGCCGCCAGTGTCGCAGTCCATGTCGATAATCTCGCCGCAGAAGTACAGCCCCTTACGGACCTTCGATTCCATAGTCTTCGCCACAACCTCATCCGTAGAAACACCTCCGGCCGTGATCACACACCTCTCGTACCCCACGAATCCAGCTATGTCGAACCTCCAGTCTTTCAACGTCTTAGCTAACATAATAAGATCCACGTCGTAAGTCATCCGTCCCGAAGCACCCCTACTTGAATAATCATTCCTCCTTAGCGAGGCCTTCAGGATGTCAGGGTTCCAAGCCTGGAAACCCGGGATCAAGTCCCAAGGCATAAGCTTCCCGAGAAGGATCCTGTACATCTCCTTCCCGTTGATGCCGCGCCCGCCCTTCGCCTCGCACGTCCTCGGGTCATTCTTTATCTCGTTCCAAAGCCCCTTGACCCTCTGGGTAAGCTCCTCCAAAGGAACACCCGGCTTCAGGTCCAGGGAGAAAGCCACACGGCCGCCGTTCATCAGCGTCTTGACACATTTGCGGCTGACCTGGAAACCTACAGGCCCCTCTATTCCGCCGTCCGTGAAATCCAGATCCCCGAACTCAGTCTCCTTGACACTCCCGTCGTAAGTCACGGTAAGATTGATATTCTTCAATTTGGCGCCCTTTAGTGACTCTCCCGCTGCGGTCATCGCAGTCTCCCGGCTGATATGCCCTTTCATCACCGGCTCCGCGCCTTCCAGGATCTTATACCCCCTCGGCACAAGCGCAGTGAGGGACGGGAAACAAGGAACAATCCTGTGGCCGAGGAACTCCGCCCATTTGTAGCCGTCACCGGTCGAGCCTGTGACAGGATAGGAAAGCCCTCCGGTGGCGATAATCAGCCTCTCGCACTCGAAGACCTCACCTCCCGAGCAGAACACCTCGAAACCGCCTCCGGGAACCTCCTTGACCAGCTCAACCTCCCTCTCCGTCAACAACTTGACTCCCTGGCGCATGACAGCGTCAACGATTGTGTCCAGCACGTCAGAGGCCCTGTGGGAATACGGGAAAACCCGGTCTCCCCTCTCCACAATCGTCTCAAGCCCGCATGACTCGAGAAACTCGACCATATTCTCTGGAGTAAGATTATAGAATGACGGCTTGACGAGATTAGGGTTTGTACGGATATGCTTGGAGAACTCGTTCCAATTCTTCAGGTTGGTGATATTGCATCGCCCCTTTCCCGTGAAAAGGATTTTGCGCCCCGGACGGGGCATCTTCTCAAGGACGGTCACAGTGGCCTTGGAGCCTTCCGGAAGGGCTTTAGCGGCACCATAGGCTGCCATCAGACCGGCCGCTCCCCCGCCTATTATGAGGATGTCTGATTTCATCTTTTAAGATTCTCCGGCAAATTTAGCCTTAACTTCCGAAAAAATCATTATATTCGCGAACCATTTCCTCAGAGAAATGAAGAAAGCCACTTTAGCTCAGCGGTAGAGCAGCGCATTCGTAACGCGCAGGTCGGGAGTTCAAATCTGCCAAGTGGCTCTTCCCTTTATCACAATCTTCCTTTGCTGATGTTGGCGACTTGGTAGTACGCCTCGGCCTCTTTGAGGTTGGTCTCGTCTAAGACACCCTCGGCGGGATTCTCTTCCCATTCCCAAGGCGAGGGAGACGAGATCGAGAACTGCTGGACCTTTCGCACCGGAGACATCACGGTCATAACCGAACCGCTGTAATACCCGAGATCCTGATAGGTCGCCATGAAGGCCCTCTCCTTGAAATCTGGCGATAAGATATTGTCCCCGAAGAACTTGCTGTCGTAGCTGATATTCATTAACGCAAAGAGAGTGGGCATAATGTCAATCTGCGAGCATACTTTCCCGACATAAGCCGGCTCCACGAGGGAAGGACAATAGACGATGGCCGGAATATGGTAGCACTCCAAGGGGAGGGAGGTCTTGCCCGCCGAGGAGGCGCAGTGGTCCGCCACAATGACGAATATAGTGTCGTCGAACCAATCCTTGGCTGAGGCTTTGGAAAGGAAGTCCCCGATGGCAAAGTCGGTGTACTTCACCGCCGCGGCCCTGGACATGGGATTCCCGTCGAACTGAATCCGTCCCTCAGGGTAGGTGTATGGGCGGTGGTTCGAGATGGTCATGATCTGAGCGAAGAACCGTTTCCCGGAAGCATAGTCCTCGTCGAAACGGGCCAGGGCCTCACGATAGGTGTCCTCGTCGGAGGTTCCCCAGATGTTCGAGAAAACTATCGCGGAGGGGTCATAAGACTTCTTGTCCACGATCTCGTAACCGCAGGCCCCGTAGAAAGCTCCCATATTGTCGAAATAGCTGTCCCCGCCATAGATGAACTTCGTCGAATAGCCGAGAACCCGCAGGACATCCCCGACGGAGAAGAAGCCGGAACAATCCTCCCGCTTGACGAGGCTCTCTCCGGAACTCGGTGGGATACAAAGAGTTATAGCCTCAAGTCCCCTGACCGTACGGTTCCCCGTGGCGAAAAGATTGTCAAAGACAAGGCTCTTCTCCAGAAGCGCGTCGAGATTGGGCGTTATCCCGGCCGTCGATCCATATCTCGTCAGGAACGACGCGCTGAGGCTCTCGATAGTGATAAGGACAATATTCTTTAAAGTGGGCTCAGACTCCGGGCGGATCTCCCGGACGCCGCCCTCTATTCCGCAAAGCTCTTGCTGGAGAGCTGTCGCCTCCTCCTCGGGAAGCATCGGGTAGAACCTCTCGTAGTCCAGCTCGTTCGAGACGAAAGCCTCGAGGAAGTCCCAGCAGCCGTTCTCCTGAATCTGTGTCGCAAAAAGGTTCCCCCCGCCGAAATGACGGTAGCCGTAATGGAGGAAAAAGAACGAGACGACACAGGTGAGAGCTAGGGAAACAAGTGTCAGCGACCATCTTTTCCAACTCTGGACGCCGCTCTGCCGGATATCTTTCCCCCTAACCATCAGATAGCAGATAAAGCCCGAGATCACGAGCATTACCGCTATCAGCAACCCCATCGGGTAGGACTCCATGATGTTCCCTATGACCTCGTTCGTGTAGACAAGGTAATCAACGGCGATGAAATTGAACCTGACACCGAACTCACTCCAGAAAACCACCTCGCTGAACGCTATCGTGACGGCGCACAGAAGGTAGATCATGATGATCGCGTAAACGGCCACAGTCCTCCATGCCTTCCTGACGGAAGGGATGAACATCTTGATAATCAGGCACAAATCCAATAATATGAGGACCGCGTTGACTATCCTCGGCAGCGGCCCGCCGTACTCGTCGGTGATGTCGTTGAAGAACACGACATACAGCGTCAGAAGCGTGAACAGGGCAGTGAATATGTAGCCGAATGGCTGTTTGTATTTGTCATCGGTCAGGAAGGTGTAGGCGATGAAAGCCGGCACAAGGGCTATCGCGGTGAAAGCCACGTCATTAAGGAAGCCAAGGACGAATATCTTAATCCAGTCCGTCAGCCCCCAATCCACGACTGTCAGGGGATGGAATATAAGGATTATCCTGATAATAAACCCAAGCGCCAGAGTCAGGCAAAGAAACCTGGGCGCGAAAAAGCCGAACCAATCTGAGACTTTTCTATTCATGTGTCTTCTTTATTTCTAAATCTTACAACCCTCAGGGACCATCACGGGCAACGAGGACGGGACTGTCTCAAAAGAGATCCTCTCCCCCATCACGGTCGGGTCTCCGTCACGATGCGCCGGACCCTCGGAACTTCTCTCAATAACTATATTCTTCCCTCTCAGCATCGTGACACGGGACGATGTGTGCGCCTTGCCAGTAAGAAGCTTAACGGCGAGAACCGGTATCTCAACGGTGCGGAAAGGATGGACGATGGCGACGTCAAGAAGGCCGTCGGCGACTGAGGCGAGAGAGGTGATCCTAGCCTGGTTGCCCCACTGGCCCGCATTCCCAACGGTTATCATAGCCGCCTGACATTCAAGCGTTTCCCCATCAACCGTAACTTTGTAGGTATCCGGAACGAAACTCATCCATGTGCCGAGAGCCTTGGTGATGTAAGTGACGAGCCCGCGGGATGAGGAGTCGGCGAAACGTTGGGCCACAATGGCGTCAAAACCTACACCGACAGTGCAGAAGAAAGGCTCTCCGTCCACGAGCCCGTGATCCATCTCCCGGACGACGCCCGAGTTCAACACCTCGACTGCCTTCCTGTGGTTCCGGCTTATCCCGAGATGAAGAGCCAACCCGTCGCCGCTCCCGCAAGGGATGATCCCGAAGATTTTCCCGGTCCCGGTAAGTCCTCTCGCCACCTCGGAGACGGTACCGTCCCCGCCTACGGCCACGACAATCCTCTCCTCCGAGTCTCGCGCTAGCTCCACGGCATGGCCGGCGTATTCCGTCATCGCTATCCTGTAGGAATATTTCCCCCTGTCAAGATGGCGCTCAATCGCCTTCAAACAAGACTTTTTGGACTTTCCGCCCGAGACAGGATTGACTATGAACAGTACCTTTTCCATCCGGATATCTATAGGATAGCAAAGATACCGTTCTTTCCCGTTATCCGCAAAAAAACCTTATCTTTGAGAAAACCCCGTCTTATGAGAAAATGTATCGCGGCCTGCCTGATAGCGTTGCTGGCGCTCCCCGGTTGCAGGCAAGACAACGGCGCGGACAACAAGTCCGGTTCCCCCGAGGCGACCATCGGTGAGATAGCCTCCAACTTCATGACACCTCCCGACGACGCTAGGCCGGGAGTATACTGGTACTTCATGGACGGCAATTACTCCAAAGAGGGCGTCACCAAGGACCTTGAGTCCATGAGAGACCAGGGTATAGGTTATGTTGTGTTTCTGGAGGTCAATGTCGGGGTCCCGCGCGGGGACATCGATTTCATGAGCGAGGAGTGGCTGGACATGTTCGGCCACATCGTCAGGGAGTGCAAAAGAACAGGGATAAAGATGGTTCTCGGGATAGGGCCAGGATGGACCGGCAGCGGTGGACCGTGGGTTAAAGGAGAGGATTCCATGAGGCATCTAGTGGCCAGCTCTGTCAATGTCAAAGGCGGAGACCTGATCAAAATCACGCTCGATGTCCCCCGGCCGAACCCGCCATATTTCGGGGAAGGCTCCTTCACTCCCAAGATGAGACAGGATTGGCTCGACTACCACGAGGACGTCAGTGTCCTCGCTTTCCCGACGCCGGAGAATCAGGCGATCATCGAGGACATCAAGGAAAGGGCCCTGTACATCCGCCATCCTTTCAGCTCGATGGAGGGTGTAAGGCCATATTTTGAGGCTCCTGAAGGGACGCCTCTCGCCATGACGGCCCCGGGGGCGGTCGACCCTGACAAGATCATTGACATCTCCGACAATATGAACCCCGATGGCGAGCTGGAATGGAATGCGCCAGATGGTAACTGGACCATCATGAGGCTCGTATGCAGGAACAACGGGGCCGCCACACGTCCCGCCCCTACACCAGGGGTCGGGATGGAATGCGACAAATTCAGCAAGGAGGCCCTCCGGCGACATCTCGCCGAGTTCACTGACAAACTCTTCGAGGCCGCTGGGGAGGACGCCTCGGACGTCATCGAGCTGCTGCATCTCGACAGCTGGGAGATGGGGGCGCAGAATTGGGGCGACTCCTTCAGGGAAGAGTTCATCAAGCGTCGGGGCTACAATCCACGGAACTATTACCCGGCCTACTCCGGACTTGTCGTCGGCGACCGTAACCGGACCGAGAGATTCCTCTGGGACGTCCGCCGCACCGCTCAGGAACTCGTCCTCGAGAACCATGTCGGAGAGGTGAGGCGATACGCCAGGGAGCGTGGCCTGAGTATCTCGATAGAGCCTTACGACATGAACCCCACGGCCGACCTCGAGCTGGCTGTCTCCGCGGACTATCCCATGGCGGAGTTCTGGAGCGACGGTTTCGGCTTCAACACCACCTTCGCTGTCGCCGAGGGCACATCGGCGGCCCACCTTATTGGCCAGAAAGTCGTGCCCGCCGAGTCATTCACCTCACAGTTCGACGCTTGGAGGCAGTATCCGGGGAGCCTGAAGAACCAGACAGACTGGGCGCTGGCGGCAGGGATCAACCGAATAATGTTCCACACCTTCCAGCACCAGTGCCTTGACGACTCCCTGCGGCCAGGAATGACCATGGGGCCCTACGGTGTCCATTGGGACAGGGGGCAGAGCTGGTGGCACATGTCCGGGGCTTACCACACCTACATCGCCCGCTGCCAATACATGCTGCGACAGGGCAGGACCGAAGCCGACATCCTATATCTCGCCCCTGAGGGCGCTCCTCATGTATTCAAGGCCCCGGACTCCGCCTATGACCTTCCCGGCACCTTCATGCCTGACAGGAAAGGCTATAATTTCGACGCCTGCCCCCCAGGGCTTCTGTCCCAGGCCAAGGTCAAGGACGGGAAGATAGTCTTCCCGAGCGGTGCCGCATACAGGATCCTGGTTCTTCCTGACTACCCGACAGCCACACCGGAGTTGATGAAAGTGATATATTCATTGATCAAGGCTGGGGCCACGGTAATCGGCGGCCCGGTCTCCAACTCCCCGAGTCTGAAGGACTATCCCCGATGCGACAAGAAGGTTAGGGCCCTTTCCGCCAAGATCTGGGGTGACGAGGGCGAGAGCGTCCGGATAATCGGCAAGGGCAAGGCGATTCTCTACGATGGCCCGACCGAGAACCTTTACCCGCCATATTCCTTCACAGAAAGCGTTCTTAAAGAGATGGTTCCGGAAGATTTCCGCTCCCATTCAGGCTCGATCCGCCACACTCACCGCACACTCGGTGACTCGGAGATTTATTTCGTGTCCAACCGTACGGGAAAGGCTCTCAGGACCACCTGCGTCTTCAGGGTCAGCGGCATGGTCCCCGAGATATGGAACCCGATGAACGGGGAGAGGAGAAACCTTCCTGGCTATGTCGATGACGGGACTGTCACAAGCGTCCCTCTGGCGTTCGAGGCCCTCGAGGGGTTCCTCGTGGTTTTCACCAAAGGAGGGACCGGAGCGGAGAAAGTGGACGCTAACATCCCCGTGACCAAGGTCATCGCCACTTTGCCGGGCCCTTGGCTTGTCAGGTTCGACAAGAGATGGGGCGGTCCCGAGGAGCCGGTGATATTCAATGAGCTGGCCGACTGGTCACTAAGCCGCGACCCCCGAGTGAAGTACTATTCAGGCAAAGCCGTCTATGTCACTAGCTTCGAGATAGAGAATCCCGTCGATTGCCTGATCGACCTCGGGAAGGTCGATGTCATGGCGAGGGTGAGCCTCAACGGGCAGGAACTCGGGGTCGTCTGGACATCCCCTTGGACCGTTCCCGCCAAGAGCGCTC
>CADBRH010000111.1 GCA_902797035.1 uncultured Bacteroidia bacterium
CATGACAATCAAGGACGTCCTTGACGAGAAACTCCGCGAGGAGATCTGGGAGACCATGGGGCGCCGCGGCGACCAGGTCCGCTTCGGTACCTACACCGAGGCCGACGAGGACAAGTACGAGGGTGTCAAGCACGCCATCGTCGCCTCCGACTGGGTCTATGACGCCACCGGTTACACCACCGTGTTCCCGATCCCTGTCTCGGTCTTGAGTCTTAACAGCAACCTCACACAGAACCCCGGCTACTAATAGCCTCGGTCCTTACACCAAAACGAGGGCGGCCCATCGGGTCGCCCTCGTTATATTAATGGAAACCACTAATTTCCGGAGAACGAGGCCTTCATGACCGGCTGGCTGATCATCTTGGAAAGATCCCTGACACTCTGCCTTACCGGCTCGACGGTGAACTCAGGTACATTGTAGGAATAGACCCTGTCATATTTACCGGATAGACTCCTCTGAGGAAGCATGAACGCCTTGTGGGCCTTGCCGTCCCTGTCGAAATAAGAGAAATAAGTCCTCGTGAAAAGACCGTCGTCCCTGCGGGTCGTGAAGACTATCCAGCGGCCGTTGGAGGACCAGTTGTGGAAACTGTCGGCGTCGTCGCTGTTGGCGTCGGTGAGCGGCCAGGACTCCCCTGTCTCCAGATCCTTTACCCAGAGATCGCTTCCACGGTGCCAGATATGGAAAGTTCCATATTCCCCGAGAGAGAAAAGGAGATATCTCCCGTCCGGGGATATTCTCGCCTCCATCGCGCTCAAGTTCAGGGACTTGGCGTCGAAAACAAGTTCCTCGTCACCGAATTCCCTTGCACCGGGATCGAAACTCCTGCGGACGATATCATACCAGATCTTGTCGAAACAGATGGCGATGCTGTCGCTCGGGAGAGTGGCGATCTCAGGCTGCCTGGCGGAGGAATAGTACAGATACTTCCCGTCGGGAGACCATGTGGGGAAGGTCTCGAACGCCAGGGAATCGTTCGCCACAAGGCTCACCTCGTTTTTGTCTATGTCATACATGATCAAGTCGGAGGCGGGGTCCTGGACCTCGAGCTTATGGATGTTCTTGGCGTGGAAGAACTGCCGGGTCTTGTTGACCGAATACGCTATGAGCCTCTCGGAGGGATGCCAAGCCGGATAAACCCCGGCGGAGATTGTCTGATCCGTCTTTAGATTGACTTTCCTCGACTCGTCACCTGTCACGATCAGGGTTCCACCGAGAACCTGGCGGACATGCATCTGCCAGTTCTCAGTGCGGCCGTTCTGGAACTGGTGGCAGTTCATGCACTGCTGTTCCTTGGGATTGTAATGCATCCTGTTGTTGTAGATCTCACGGTCCTTGCCGGTGGTGAGATCCCTCTCCCGGATGGAGAAAGCGGTGTAGAACTCGTAAGAGGGCGCCAGAAGTCTGTAAACCAGATACGGATCGATGGGATCCTCCGCCACGGAGATAGAGAACTCGTTGAGAGCCACCCATTTACCGTCTCTGTTTGCGGCTATCTCCACTTTCAGGTCAGCTCCCTTGTTATCATCAAGCAAAGACTTCCATTCCTTCAAGCCGATTTTCACCTCGCGACCCTTGATAACGATCTCTCCCCCTTTCGCTCCCGTTATCCTGGTGATGAGACGGTCACCGGGATTCACTATGGCGAAATCAAGCGGGGAGATATTGAACGGCACCACCACATCGGTGTAGTCGGGAGACAGGACGGCAGGCTCGTCAGCCTTGGCAACCTCAGCGGGGAAACGAGTGACGCAGGAAACCGCCGCGGAAAGGGCGAGTATCAGTGTGAAAAAATACTTTCTCATGGCCGTCAATTCGTTGTAAGGGATTTCACGAAATAAGCGTAATACCAATAGGTGTCGCCGTATCTCTTCTTGAATGATGACGTGTCACCTCCAGGCGTGAAGGCCGAAGCCTCCGAGCTGAAACGCACAAATCTGGAGACGGTCGGGGAGTTCGGCCCGCCCAGATCCCTGGCCACCGAGTCGATCTCCGCCTGGTTCCGGTCAAGATAAGCGAACAGGATCGCGGCCTCGCCGACATGCCTCGGGACGGGACGCCCTGAACGTAGAAGGATGTCGTAAAAATACCAGAACATGTCCGTGTCCTTGGCGGTCATGGCGGCGGCGAGAGACTGGTCCAGCATAACACCCTCAGGGTTCTCTTGAAGAAGATAATGGTTAAGGATCGTGTTCTCGACCACGGCGCTGCTCATGTACTTGATCTCCTCGAAACGGTCGAGGGCTGTGAACATCTTGTATTCAGGATCGGAGTTAAGCGATTCAGGATTATTGAGATATGACCTGTATTTCTTCACCCATCCCCTTTGATACATGTTCTCGTCTATTATATCAAGGTATTTCTCCACGAGGGCTGGATTCTCCTTGCCGGTGAACAGCGCGACCTTCGCCAGATACTTGTACCGCTCCAGAGTCCTTTGGAACATCATCGACATCTCCCAGGCCCAGCGGGCGCTGTAGTTGATCAGGCCGTTGTGGAAGAAGACAGTCATGCCGCAGACCTCTGTCTGGGAGATCTGGGCAGGAGTGTCGATGTCGATCGTCTCATTGGGGAAGGTGAACATCCTGTCACAGAGTTGTCCCTTGTACATCAAAGCGATATTCCTGTACATCACTATGACTCGGGTGGGCTTGTCCGACTTCACGGCTAGAGAAAGGACCTTGTCCCAATCATTCCGCTCGACCGCATGCCACATGGCGAGCTCGATATGGAAATTCCTGTCCCTGAACGAGAACAAGAGGAAGCACGCTACCAGGACCGCCGCCGCGAGAACCGAGGTGACCAGACCCGGCCATCCGGATCTAAGACGTCCCTTAAAGAGCGGAAGGACAATGAGGGAAAGCGCCGCCAACCCCAAAGGGAGGAACCTCTTGTGATTGTCCACGAAGTCCATGTACGGCAAGCCGGCCACGAAAGTGTAGGCTGTGTCAATATGTGTGAAAACGAGATGGGTGTAAAAGAGTGGGATCAGGCCAGCGCAGGCCAGCGCCGTGAACGCGGATACCCACCGTTTCTCAGACACACACAAAAGGAATATCCCTACCGCCGCCAGAACCGCGTAGGCACCGATTAAAGGGTAGCCAGCGAGGACCGCGGCGAGAGGATACAGGAAGTTCCATTTTCTATCAGCGACCGCTGTCCATCCCCAGACAATCAGGGCGGAGAACAATAAACCGAGAGTCTGTGAGAATAGCAGTCCCTGTGAACGGAACGTGTAAAGCGAATAATCGAAGCCGGTGATGAAAAGGAAGACGAACACCGCCGGAAGCATCGAGTGGACGCCATCTCCGGACAGTTTCCTCGTCACCAGAGTCAACACAGCCATACTAAGGAGAACAAGTATGATCCCGATGACCGGGATTCCTCCGATCTGGGTGAGGACGCTGCCGGTGACCGGCAGGACAAATCCCGGCTGGAAACCGACGTTCAGATAGAAAGTCATGTCCGGCCAAAGGGAAAGCGCGAACAACTTCCTTATGACCGGCAGTTTCGGGATAAGAATCAAGGCCATCCCCGCATAGACAAGGGCCCGCCAGATCCATCCTGACTTATTAGTTCTCAATATCATATATCACTTTTCAAATATTCTCGAAATGTCTCCGGAGATGTCCTCCAACGTTTTCCCACGCGCGACAATCTTCCCCTGCGAATCAATCAGGACAAGCCTCGGAAGTCCCTCAAACCCGTAGAGGCCGGTGGCTTTGTCCCCGACCTCAGGGCCGTTACAGAAACTGTCTCCGAATATCCCGAAACGAGACTCGGCCTCCGTCCATTTGGCCATATCGCCGTCAAGGGACACGCTGAACATATTCAAACCCTTGTCCTGATAGCCACGGCAAAACTCTGTGAGAGAAGGGATTATCGTGGCGGCGTCCCGAGCCCAGCTGGCCCAGAAAACGAGGACCGTCGCCTTCCCCTTGCCGACGACATCGGAAAGCTTAACCTCCACACTGTCCCTCCCGGTCATCGCTAAATCCTTGAAAGGCATCCCGGGGGCGGTGTCGATCCTGGCCTGGGAGACCGTCCTGTAATGGCTCACGACAGCGTCGTCCCGGAACTCGGGGGCGAGACGGTCGCAATACTCGATAAGCTCCCTGTCGCTCACGAGGCTGTACAGGTTGGAGATCAGCATGGCGCCGAGGACATTGTCGCTATCCCTCTCGAACATCTCCTTCACAAGTTGGAGATACCCCTCGTTGTCGTTCGGCGAAAGGGCGTCCTTCCGGATCTTGAACTCCACCATATCCTCATTCGCCTTTGTGCCCTTGATGTCCACATGACTGATCCTGGCGTCCCCTGTGACCGAGATAGTGGTATTCTCGAGAAGCACTGGAATGTCAATAGGATACCTCACTCCCCTGGCGTTGTTGATGTAAGCGAGACACGGGGTTTCCACCTTCCCTTCGAAAGTGAATTTCCCGTCCTCCACAGTCGCGACGGCGATGGTGTGGCCGTAGGCGTCGAGGAGACTGATATCACCTTCGTCCAAATCAATGATGTCACCCTCTATCGTGTAACCGCGGCTCCCGCAGGAAGCGAGAGTGAAAATGAGAATAAAAGCTAGTGAAAGTGTCCTTTGACGCATCTGAAGCTTGTCTTTTGATGGTTTGTTCTATATTACAAATATAGCAAAAATCGTTTTTTAATAGTATATTTGTTAATTGGGACAACGATAAGTAATCAATGATAATTCATTTATACCATGAGACAAGACATACAGGTTTTCGACCTGATCAAAAACGAGAGAGAGAGGCAGTCGTCAGGACTTGAGCTAATCGCCTCCGAGAATTATGTCAGCGACCACGTCCTCGAGGCGATGGGATCCATCTGCACAAACAAGTACGCCGAGGGCTATCCCGGGAAAAGGTACTACGGCGGATGCCAGATAGTGGACCAGATTGAGCAGTTGGCCATCGACCGTCTCAAGAAGATCTACAACGCTGAGTACGCCAATGTCCAGCCTCATTCGGGCGCCCAGGCCAACATGGCCGTGATCATGGCCTGCCTGAAGCCCGGAGACACTTTCATGGGACTTGACCTCTCCCAGGGAGGACACCTCACCCACGGATCCCCTGTCAACGCCTCCGGAATCCTTTACCATGCTGTTGCCTACGGGCTCAACGAGGAGACAGGCACCATCGACTACGACAAGATGGAGGAGACCGCCCTCGAGTGCAAGCCGAAGCTCATCATCGGTGGGGCGTCGGCATATTCCCGCGAGTGGGACTACGAGAGGATGCGCTCTATCTCCGACAAGGTGGGAGCACTTTTGTGGATCGACATGGCCCACACCGCCGGATTGATCGCCGCCGGACTCCTGAAAAACCCCGTCGAATACGCCCACATCGTGACCTCGACTACCCACAAAACCCTGCGAGGCCCGCGCGGCGGCATCATCCTGATGGGCAAGGACTTCGACAACCCGTGGGGTCTCAAGACCCCGAAGGGCGAGATCAAGAGAATGAGCGCCATACTGAACTCAAGCGTGTTCCCCGGTGTCCAGGGCGGCCCTCTGGAGCATGTCATAGCCGCGAAGGCGGTCGCTTTCTACGAGGCCATGCAACCTGAATATGTCGACTACCAGAAACAAGTGATGGCAAACGCCAGGATGATGGCTGAGGAGTTTGTCAAGAGGGGCTACAAGGTGGTCTCCGGAGGAACGGACAACCATCTGATGCTGATCGACCTCCGAACCAAGTTCCCGGATGTCACGGGAAGAATGGCCGAGAACGAGCTCGAGAGGGCGGAGATCACCCTCAACAAGAATATGGTGCCGTTCGACACCCGCTCCCCGTTCAAGACCTCCGGTGTCAGGATCGGCACTCCCGCGATCACGTCACGCGGCTTCGTCGAGAAAGACATGGTGGACATCGTCGAGTTGATCGACACTGTCCTGAACGCCGTGGCCAAGCACGCCGACGTTGTCAACGGGATCACTGAGGAAGGCAAGGAAGAGTACGAGGCCGTCCTCAAGGCGGTGCGCCAGAAAGTCCACTACATGACAGCCGGTCATCCCCTGAACAAGTACTAGACTTCCGGCCGTTTCCAGGCGGATCACATTAAACAAAGAGGGTGGCTCCGATGGAGTCACCCTCTTAAAACTATTGGCTTCAGCTCAGATTACTCGACCAAAGTGGCGCGGCTCTGAGGATTGTTGCCGAAGAGGTCGAACGTGTTCTGGATAGTGATGTTATCCCTGGAAAGACCATACTCCTTGACGAGGATGTCGGCGACGACATTGGCCCTATCGGTGGACAGCCTTGTGTTGATCTTCTCGTTGCCGGTGCCGGAGTCGGCGGAACCGATGACGGTCAGCTTGGCGTCCGGCTTCAGTGTGGAAGCGAAAGCCTTCAGGTGAGCGAGCTCGTTGGCGTTCAGCTTGCTCTTGTTGATGTCGAAGAAGAGAACGATCTGCTTCTTGCCCTCGGTGGTGATCACGATAGTCTCAGGCTTGATGTTCTTGGCGGCCTCGAGGTCATCAAGAAGCTTCTTGTTCTTAAGATCGAGATCTTTGAGAGCGTTCTGGAGAGCCTTGTAGTCGGCGTCCGTGAAGGAAGAGGTCGGAGCGCACTCCTGGACGCGGTCCCAATTGGTGCGGCCAAGGTTGAAGGTGAGACCGACAAGGGCGGTAGGCATCCAACCGAAAATGTTGTTCTCCTCGACCGGCTTGGAAGGGGAGATCTCGAGAACCTCGTGACGGATGCTCAGGACACTCAGGTCAAGGAAGAGACCGACCCTGTTGCCAAGACGGAACTTGTTCAGGAAACCAGCGCCGCAGCCCCACTCGTCATTCACCTCGTCATAACCGGCGCGGGCCTTGTAGGAAGGATCCTTCAGGCCGACCCAACCGGCGGAGACGTAAGGGATCACATCCCAGAAACGAGTCTCCTTGTAACCGCTGAGGGTGTTGGAGAGATTCCAGAGGAGATCACCGTGGACATAGTGGAAGAACTTGTATTCTCCGCTATTGTTACCGATCAGGGTAGTATAGCCGTTCTTGAGGTCGAAAGAGTTGTCGATTCCGAGGTAACCGAACCTGGCACCGACGGTAGGGGTGAACCATTTGCCGATGTTCACGCTGATGGCGGGACCGCCAAAGCTGAACTTGGTCTCCCGGGCCATAGTGAAGTTGGCGCCGCCGCCGACACTGATGAACCAGTTGTCACCAAAGCTGTTGGTGAGATAAGGACCACGGACGATGTTTCCCTCCTCGTCGCGATTGTTGTTCTCCTGCGCGAAAGCGGAAGTGAGAGCCATCATGGCGATTGCAAGAATGCTGAGTACTTTTTTCATTATTATTGAATTATTTAAGATTATTATTATCCTTTTCAAACAAGCCTAATCATTTGCAAAGATAAACAATTTTTTCAATTAATTCACAATCGGTCGAAGAATATAACTGAAATCCCGCGGTTTCGCTTTCAGTCTGTATTCTTCAAGCGGCCATGTTCCCCA
>CADBRH010000112.1 GCA_902797035.1 uncultured Bacteroidia bacterium
GGTTCGAACTCGCGACCCTCAGCTTGGAAGGCTGATGCTCTACCAACTGAGCTACTTCCGCGTGCTTTGTGGGGGGAGGTGGACTCGAACCACCGAACCCGAAGGAGCGGATTTACAGTCCGCCGCAATTGCCGCTATGCGATCCCCCCAAAGTTTCTCAGAAACAGTCTTGTAGGCTAGAGC
Organism: uncultured Bacteroidia bacterium; assembly: GCA_902797035.1. GTDB lineage: Bacteria > Bacteroidota > Bacteroidia > Bacteroidales > UBA932 > Cryptobacteroides. The sequence continues at coordinate 184 of CADBRH010000112.1, forward strand.
CGAAAGAGGGATTCGAACCCACGACCCCGAGATTACAAATCACGTGCTCTGGCCAACTGAGCTATTTCGGCGGTATTTCAAAGACCCCTTTTCACAAAGGGACTGCAAAGATAGGCATTAAATCCGATTCTCCAAAACTTTTTCAAAGAAATTCTGACCTCGAATTCTTTGTTTATGAGGCCTCCCCGGAGAATAGCTCTCTAAGTTGTGTGAATATGCCTTCGGCGTCGATGCCGCAGGAGGCGCGCTGGGAGGACTGGCTGTCCTGAGGCATGAAGCGGTCGGGAACGCCGAGACCTTTAACAAAGGTCCCAAGGCCCCTGGAGGCCACATATTCACTGACCTCGCCGAACAGTCCGCCCTTCATGGCGCCGTCCTCGACGGTGAGGATCGCCTTGAATCCGGAGATCTCCTCCATCATCCCGAGGTCGAAGGGCTTGAGGAACCGGACGTTGTACACGGAAGCGCGGTCCCCGGTCTCCGCCTTGAGTCTCTCCGCGGCCTCCACTGCCCTGTTCGCCGAGGGGCCCAGCGCCAGGACGGCGACCTTGGAGCCTTCGAGGAGCCTCTCGCTCCGGCCGACCTCAATCGTCGAGGGGGCGACATCCCTCCAAGGGACTCCTTCACCGAGACCTCTGGGATACCTTATAATATATGGCCCGCCATCTATCTCCAGGCCGTGGTAAAGCATGTCCTTCAATTCCTTCTCGTCCTTGGGGACCGCGATCACGGTGCCAGGGACACTTCTCATCGCCGTCAGGTCGAACACACCCTGGTGGGTAGCCCCGTCCTCGCCCACGAGCCCCGCCCTGTCGAGGCAGAGCGTCACCGGAAGCCTCTGGAGAGCCACGTCGTGTACAATCTCGTCGTACGCCCTCTGCGCGAATGTGGAATAGACGCAGCAGAACGGCTTCAGGCCACCGGCCGCCAGACCCGCCGAGAATGTCACGGCGTGCTCCTCGGCTATCCCGACGTCGAAAAACCTGTCGGGGAACTCTTCAGCGAATGCCGCCATCCCGCTTCCCGTGGCCATGGCCGGGGTGATGCCGACCACTGCCGGGTCCTTTCTGGCCATCTCGACCAGGGTTTCCCCGAACACATCTTGGTAACGGTCCGCTGGCCGTGGCCCCGGGAGCCTTTCCCCTGTCTCAGGGTTGAATCTTCCCGGCGCGTGCCATGTCGTGGGGTCGGACTCGGCGTGGGAATATCCCTTGCCCTTGACCGTGCAGGTGTGAAGGAGTTTCGGCCCTTTGATGTCCTTGAGCCTTCGCAGGGTGCTTACCACCTCCTCGATGTCGTTGCCGTCGATAGGCCCGAAATACCTGAACCCGAAAGCCTCGAACAGGTCTCCACCGGATTTGTTGACGAGGCCGGCCTTGGTTTTCCTGACGGTCCTTTGGACCCAGTTCCTGAGCCTTCCGGCCCCGAGCCTGTCCCAGACCCTTGTCTTGAGCTTGTTGTACGCGGGGTCTGTGGTGATTTTCAAGAGATGTGAGTGAAGGGCGCCGCGGTTGCCGTCAATGGCCATCTCGTTGTCGTTCAGAACCACGAGGATATCCTCCCCGCGGCCGTCACCGGCGTTGTTCAAACCTTCCAGGGCCAGACCGCCTGTCATGGCCCCGTCTCCGATCATCGCCACGACCTTCCCCCCTGAGCCTGACAGCCTGGCGGCTTCCGCTAGACCGAGGGCGGCGGAGATGGAGGTGGAGGCGTGACCCGCGCCGAAAGCGTCATACGGGCTCTCAGCCCTGTTCGGGAAACCGCTGATGCCGTCCCGCATCCGGTTTTTCTTGAAAGCCTCCTTGCGGTCGGTGATTATCTTGTGGGCATATGCCTGGTGACCGACATCGAAAACGATCTTGTCGGACGGGGTGTCATAGACATAATGCAGTCCCACGATGAGCTCCACGGCCCCGAGACTAGACGCGAGGTGACCTGGATTCTCGGCGCAGCATCCGACAATATATTCCCTGACCTCCCGGCATAGGGCCTTCAGGCCGGGCATATCCAGCCGCTTTAAATCCTTCGGTGAGTTGACGCTATCGAGAATGACGCCCATCTTCTTTTGACTTGGAAGGCAAAGGTACGATTTTATTTCTTATTTTTGCACTCAATAAAAACAACTGTCATGTCTGAAACGACTTCCAAAACCACTTTGAGAGACTCGGCCGCGATGAGGTGGATAGCCCTTCTGCTGCTGGCTTTCGGCATGTTCTGCGCCTATATTTTCATGGATATTCTCTCGCCCATCAAGGACCTGATGGCCGAGACCCGGGGGTGGGACTCCACCGCTTTCGGCACCATGCAAGGCGCTGAGACATTCCTCAATGTATTCGTATTCTTCCTGATATTCGCGGGTATCATCCTTGATAAGATGGGAGTCCGCTTCACCGCTCTCCTGTCAGGGGCGGTGATGCTTGTCGGAGCCATCATCAAGTGGTACGCTGTGACTGACGGCTTCGCCGGAAGCGGTCTGGAGACGTGGTTCACGAACAATCTGAATTATATTCCCCTGTTCGACGAGATCGGGGTGTCGCCGTTCTATCGCGGCATGCCCGCCTCCGCAAAGCTGGCCGCCTGCGGTTTCATGATATTCGGATGCGGCTGCGAGATGGCGGGAATCACTGTGAGCAGGGGTATCGTCAAATGGTTCAAGGGGCGTGAGACCGCCCTGGCGATGGGTTCCGAGATGGCCTTGGCCCGTCTGGGAGTCGCCACCTGCATGATCTTCTCCCCGTTCTTCGCCAAGCTCGGCGGGCATGTTGATGTGTCCCGCTCGGTCGCTTTCGGAGTCGTGCTGATGTGCATCGCCCTGATTATGTTCATCGTCTATTTCTTCATGGACCGCAAGCTTGACACCCAGACAGGGGAGGCCGAGGAGAAAGACGATCCTTTCAAGGTCAGCGACATCGGCCAGATCCTCAAAAGCGGCGGATTCTGGGTGGTGGCCCTGCTTTGCGTCCTGTACTACTCCGCGATATTCCCGTTCCAGAAATACGCCGTCAACATGCTCCAGTGCAACTTGACGTTCAATCCGGTTGACCCGAGCTCTTTCTGGGGCGGCAGCGCCGTGACCATAGTCCAGTATTTTATCATGCTGGTGGTGGCCGCCGCGTCGTTCTCAAGCAACTTCGTGAAGAACAAGTCGCTCAAGTACGGGCTTCTCGCCGTGGCTGTGGTGACCCTCGTGATCTACTGCTACATGGGTTATATGCGCCAGAGCGCCGAGACAATCTTCGCCGTCTTCCCGCTGCTCGCCGTCGGTATCACCCCTATCCTGGGCAACTATGTGGACCACAAGGGCAAGGCCGCGTCGATGCTCGTTCTGGGCTCGTTGCTCCTGATAATCTGCCACCTCACTTTCGCCTTTGTCCTGCCGGCCTTCAAGGGTAACGCGGTCGGAGGCACTGTCGTGGCCTACCTGACCATCCTTGTGTTGGGAGCCTCGTTCTCGCTCGTTCCCGCCGCCCTGTGGCCGAGCGTCCCGAAGCTGGTCGACTCAAAGATCATCGGCTCTGCTTACGCCCTTATCTTCTGGATCCAGAACATCGGTCTCTGGCTCTTCCCGCTCCTTATCGGCAAGGTGCTTGACAAGACCAATCCCGGTGTCACCGACCCGACCCATTACAACTACACCGCCCCGCTCGTGATGCTCGCGTGTCTTGGCGTGGCCGCCTTGCTCCTTGGCTTCCTTCTGAAGGTAGTGGACCGCAAGAACCATCTCGGCCTCGAGGAACCGAATATCACTGAATAATGAGGGGGAATATCAAGCGATATTCCCGGTGGCTGGCTCTGGCCTGCCTGGTGGTGCCGATGTTCGCGTCGTACTATTTCGACGACATGTTCAGCACCCTCTCTCACCTGTTCGAGGATCCCTCGACGATCGCTCTCGGCTGGAACGCCGCCGATTACGGGTTGTACGCCAGCGGGTACTCCGTCCTATGCGTGTTCGGGGGACTCGTGATATGCGGGATGCTCCTTGACAAGTGGGGAGTCCGGATCACAGGCTCGATTTTCGTCGGCATGATGGCCGGGGGCGCGGCGATGGTAGCCTGGGCCATCACTTCGGGGCTATCCCCCAAGACCTCGTTGAGTGTCGCCTACGCCGGTTGCATGCTCTTCGGACTGGGTAGCGAGATCGCCGGCGTGGCGGTCACCAGATCCATAGCCAAATGGTTCAAGGACGGCCCGATGGCGTTCGCCATGGGACTCGAGCTGGCTGTGGCCAGGCTCGGCACGGCTTTCGCCCTGGTCATGTCCCCCAGGCTGGTCGCGGCCAAGGCGCCCGGTGAGATATATTCGTTGGCGGAGACAGCCCGCCCGGCCTTTCTGGGGCTTTCCCTCATGATCGCGGGGATGATCCTCTGGGCCTTATTCGTCGCGATGGACGCCCGGCTGGACAAGACTTCCCGCGACACCTCCGCGGGGGAGGGTACGGCGGAGTCCGACAAATTCCATTTCTCGGACGTCCTGGGGCTCTTGAGGAACAAACAGTTCATCATGATCGCCCTGCTCTGCGTTTTCTTTTACAGCAGTATCATCTCGTTCAAGAAATTCGCGAGCGCCATCCTCATCCCGCGCTTTGGCGTGCCGGTCGAGGCCGCCAGCTGGATGGTCTCCATGCTGCCGTTCTCTACGGTGTTGTTCGCCCCTCTATTCGGGATTATGGTGGACAAGTTGGGCAAAGGGACCCGCTGGATGGTGGCGGGGGCGGTGCTGACCCTCGCGGCGCACGCGTCGCTGGCGTTCGCCCCGCAAGGAGTCCCAGCGTACGGCTACCTCTCCATGGTATTCCTTGGTTTCGGATATTCCCTGGTGCCGGCGGCGATGTGGCCCTCGGTCCCGAAGATAGTGCCGGTCAAGGTCCTTGGCACGGCCTACGCCCTTGTCTATTGGGTGCAGAACCTCGGTTTGATGCTGTTCAAAATGCTCGCCGGCAAGATGTTGGCCGTCTCAAAGGCCGGTGCCGTGGCGGTCGAGATAATGTTCGTGGCCGTTTGCGTGGCCGCCCTATCGCTGGCCCTCGGCCTAAGACTGTCTTCCTCAAAGAACCCGGACCTGAAGTTGGACGCCCCATCCGCGGGATAATCGTTTTTTTTGATTATCTTTGAAGGATTACACGCGTTTACGGATGAATCTGGAGCTTTTTTTAGAGATATTGGGTGTTCCTTCCACGTCTGGAGATGAAAGAACTCTCGCGGGCTTCCTCAAGGAGAGGCTCGCGGCTCCTTGTGTCCATGAATATGAGGTCGGGGACGGGACGGTCAACCTGCTTTTCGACTGGTCCGGCACCGGACGCCCGTCCTTCGTGTTCTGCACCCATCTGGACACCGTGCCGCCTTACATCCCCCCGAGTGTCGAGCTTGTGAAAGCGGGGGACGAGCTCCCGGACGGAGTCTTCGCGACGGCTGACGACACTATGGTCAAGGGACGCGGCTCCTGCGACGCCAAAGGCCAGTTATTCGCCATGTACAACGCCTGCCTTGAGCTTCAGGGAGAAGGATTCAAGGATTTCGGTCTTCTCCTGCTCTCGGGGGAGGAGACA
>CADBRH010000113.1 GCA_902797035.1 uncultured Bacteroidia bacterium
TCCGGACACCTGTCCTTGGCAATTTCAACCTGTAACTCTCACCATCCAGCTCCACTGTCACCCTCTTGGGATTCGTGGGGCCGGTCACTCGCTGATACACGCTAAGCGACAGCGTGATGACGGCGGCTAAAAACCAACAAACCGTTTTTTTCATCTCTCAGCGGGTTTCAAGTAGACATTCAGGGTTATTCTCTCATCGCCTCGAAGCACTTTCACGGGAATAGTGGAGCCAGCCGTGAGCTCAGACAGACGTTCCATGTATTCATTGATGTCCTTGACAAGCTTCCCATCTATTTCCTGAATGATGTCTCCACTCCTCATCCCAGCCTCGTGGGCGGCTCCCCCAGCCACAACAATGTCCGCGCGAAGACCGGGAACGGAGCTTGCGCCCGTGACATCAGGCATGAGTCCAAGCGTCACCTTGAACCTGGCATGGCTCATCTTATCGCCGCCCGGGACGTTGATAAAATCCGGTCTCTCGGGCATAGAGGCTATACGGGCGACAAGGTCCTTCGAGAAATCCAGGGTCCGGAGCATGCCATCGTAATTCAAGGTTGAGGGAACATCACCAGGCGTGTGGTATTCCATGTGACCGCCTGTGGTCAGGTAGAAGACAGGAATATCCGCCGCCACGAACGAAGCCTGGTCGCTGGGTCCATATCCGTCAGGAGTGCAGGTGATATCCAGATTTGAACGTGCCGCGGCGCTCTCCGCTATAGACTGGAATTCCGTGCTTGTCCCTGTGCCAGAGACACTTAACGCATTGTCCCGCATGCGTCCCACCATATCCAGATTGACCATGGCGACAATTCCTTTAATATCTTCAGGAAGGTTCACCCGCTTGTCGTCAGCGCGCCTCATCCATTCCACAAAGCTCTTCGATCCGGCGAGACCCTGCTCCTCCGCTCCGAAGAAGATGAATATGATACTTCTCGGCTGTCGATTCTTCCTGAAATGCCCCGCAAGCTGAAGTGTAACGGCGTCTCCGCTGGCGTTGTCGTCGGCGCCCGGATGTACCCCCAACGTGTCAGGACGACGTGAACCGGAACCTTGACCTCCCATACCCAGATGGTCATAATGCGATCCGACAACTATATACTCGTTCTTCAGGCGCTTATCCTTTCCGGGAATCGTCGCGACGATGTTATGTGTTGTCCTTTTCAGATCCTTACCATAGGTGAAATCCTGGAAATACCCCTTCTTTCTCTTTCCTTTGAAAACAGGCTTCAGTCTCAAGCCGCGAAGCTGACCGGCGATATATTCTGAGGCTAGGGTATCGCCGGCCGTTGCGGGGAATCTGCCGCCGAGCTCCTGGGACGCGAGGTATTCCACCGTCCGCCTCATGTCGTCCAGGTTCTGAGCGTGAGTCAACGAGACAACCGCCAAAGCCAGGAATATGATCAAACAGATTTTCTTCATAATACAAATATAATCATTCTCAATTGATACCAACGCATGTGAAACTACCTCTTTGTTTTTGCGATCCGGTTGTAAAGACAAAGGGATAAATCCGCGTCAGTTTGAATATTCGACCCTGCCACGCGAGACAGGTGTCCTCTCTGGATGGTTGTCGCCGTCGTGGTGATTGTTTTGACCGGTTTCCTTACATATCACGCCCCGGACTGGATCGTCTTCGCCGATCCGGGATAGTCTCCACACGATGGACCGACGTCACCGGATCCCTATCATCTCGCGCACCTTCGGAGGTATCTGATTTGGTCACAATTCCAGTCTTAAAACCCTGATAGGACGGTCTTTGCCCTGGTACTGGCTCTCATCGGTGACAATCTCGCCGGTCGGGACGAAACCACATTTCTCCATCACCCTGCCGCTAGCCGGGTTATCTATGAAATGGCCGCTGATAAGGGATTTGATACCCGTCATGGAGCGTATATGTCCTATCATCAACTTCAGCGCCTCGGTGCATATTCCTTGGTTCCAATAGGGTTTGGCTACCCAATACCCGGCGAGTGGCTCACTGTCCCGGGCGGGCAAGTCGCAATCGCAAGAGGGGCCGTAACCCATGGCGCCGATGGCCTCCCCTGTCTCTTTGAGCTCGATGGCCCAGGTGTTGGTGGCGTCATTGAAGACCGTCCGGATTATCTCCAGACTCTCCTCCACCGATTGATGCGGCGGCCAGCCGGCCCGAGAGCCCACATCCGGGTCAGAGGCCCACTTGAACAAGCTCCCGGCGTCGCTGTCGCGCCAGGGCCGGAGTATGATCCTTTCATTCTCAAGATCGGACATATTCATTGAATTAAGCTTCTTTTCACAAATATAACCCCTCATGGACAATTCCACAAGGGAGAGATCAAATAACCGACATTTGTTATTATTAGCGGTTATGGTTATATTTAATACTTGAACAGAATTCGACACCCCGCATGAAACGATTCCTTTTTATAGTCGCTTTAGCCGCGTTGGCGGTCTCCTGCAAGACACCCGCCATCGAAAGCGCCGTGGTCTTCGCCGAGAACAGTGACTCCTGTAATTTCTACCGCATTCCAGCCATGACCCTCGACGCCCACCTGTTCTATTCTATGGACGAGGGACAGACCTGGAAAGACATACTGACTTTGCAGGAAGGATTCGCCGCCTATTCCACCATGGTCGTGTTCAAGAACAGCGACGTGGGGGTCCTGTACGAGGACGGGACAAACTCCCCTGAAGGAGGCTACGACATCGTGTTCTCACGAGTCCCCCGCCGCATCATTAAGGAATCCATAAAAGCCGCTGAATGAGACGTTTAAGATGAACCCATGCTCAGGAATTTATTAGGATATTCAATCGGTTTCCTGGTCTTCGTGGCCGGGATTCCGGCGCTGATGTGGTTAGCCTCAGGGAGGCCTTTCCCATGGGCACCGGGACTGCCTTGGCAGGTGATCGCCATCATATTCGTTATTCCCGGACTGGCGCTGAGCGTATGGTCCATAGTCCACATGAGAAAGGTCGGCGAGGGTAACCCCATGGACGCCTACAACCACGAGATAGCCCCAAGGACTAAACATCTCATGACGGACGGGCCCTACGGTTTCTCCCGCAATCCTATGCTACTCGGCGTTTATCTTTACGACATCGGTGTCCTGATCTGGATTCAGAGCTGGTGTGCCGTACTGGTCTTCGTCGCGGAAGTCGTTCTCCTCACCCTGCAAGTCAGGTCGGAGGAAAAGCGGTTGGAGGCCGATTTCGGCGACGAGTACCGGACGTACAAAGCGAACGTCCGACGCTACCTCAATCTTTGGTGACAATTAATTATATTCGCGTTATGAGAACTCTACGCATTATTTCAGTGGTGATGGCCGCCACCCTTCTTGCCAGCTGCGTCGGCAAGGCCCAGGAAAGCGCCCCTTCAGCCCTGGACGTCATCATGTCCAGGACGAGTATCCGTCAATTCACCGGCGAGCCGGTCACGAGGGAGCAACTTGAGACCATTCTCAAGGCCGGTATGGCCGCCCCTACCGCGATGAACGTCCAGCCCTGGCGCTTCGTGGTGGTGACCGACCGCGAGAAGATGATATCCGTGTTCGGCGGAGGGCCCCGCGGCGACATGTTCAAGACCGCAGGCGCTGTCATCGTGGTCTGCGGCGAGACAACAATGAAGATGAAACCTTTCGGTCAGCCTGACGCCGAGGCCACAGAGCAACCCAACAAGTTCTGGTTCGAGGATTGCGCCCTCGCCGGCGAGAACATCCTGCTGGCCGCCAAGGCTTTAGGACTTGGAGCGGTCTGGACCGCCGGCTATCCCGCCGAGGAGCGCATAGCGCCTATAGCCAAGGCCCTCGGGATCCCTTCCAACGTCGTCCCGCTCTGCATCATTCCTATCGGAGTGCCTGCTGAGAATCCGGCCCCGAAAGACAAATGGAAGCCGGAGAACATCCACTGGGAGCAGTGGTAACCCGTGCCACATGTCTCTCGCTGGCCCTGTTGTTGATGTGTTCAGGGGCCGCTGCGAGAGAAATCTCAACCCGTAATGTCTCCTCTTTGAGACGTGCTGTCGAGCGGGCCGAACCCGGAGACACCATAGTCCTCAGGAAAGGAGTCTATCGCCTTCGTGAGTCACTTACGATCACGGGGAAGAATGATCTGGTAATAAAAGGCGAAGGGGCCTGCCTGAGCGGTGGCCAAAGGATACCCCTTTGGCGTCTCCACAGGGCGAAAGCCATCGGGAAGGGTGTCAAGGAATTGAACCTCAAACGCTTCCCTCTTGGTTCGATTGTCCCGAAAGGCGACCCGCACCTGACCGGGCCATCATGGTCCGAGTTATTCGCCGACGGCGCGCCGATGCGCCTGAGCGAATGGCCCGACGGAGCATATCTTCCGCTGGACTCGGTGGTGACTAACGGCCGGGGCTACATCCGCCCGAAAGAGGGTGACGGCTTCGGAGTCATCGCCTTCAAGGAGGACCGGCCACTTGAATGGAAATATCCTGAGTTGGGCTGGCTGTGGGGTTGTTTCCGGTTCGGCTGGACCAGCGAGCTGACCCCGATCAAACGTCTCGGAGCAGACAAGACCATCGAGGCCGGCAGCCTCACAAACTACGGCTTCGACCGCCGCGAGGGCGAGAACTTCCAGCGCTGGAAGGTCATGAATATTCCCGAAGAGGTGACAGTCCCCGGCGAATACTCCCTGGAGACCGAGGCGAAGCGGTGCTGGCTGATGCTCCCTAAAGGAACCAAACGCCTGGAAATCAGCCTTATGGCCGAGCCTCTGGTCCGTCTTGAGGATTGCGGGAACGTGGTGATATCCGGTTTGGAGTTCGCCTGCTCGAGGGGTGACGCCGTGACCATAAAGAACTGTTTCGACACCAGGATCGAGGACTGCGACATCCACGGGATTGGCCATGTGGCGGCCAAGATCGACGCCGCCAGCCGCCGGTGCGGGCTTTCCGGTTGCGACCTTCACGACCTCGGGGCGGGGGCTGTCGAGCTTGCCGGTGGCGACAGGGTGAATATAGTCCGCGGCGACAACTATGTCGAGAACTGCCGCATCCACGACTACAACCGCATCGAGATGCAGTACCGGGTTGGCGTGGTGATGAGCGGCCTCGGCAACCGGATCTCCAGCTGCGAGTTCTACAATTCGGCCACCATGGCCATCCTGATGCTCGGCAACGACCAGACCGTGGAATACAACAACGTCCACCACGTCTGCCTTGACATCGAGGACAACGGCGCCCTCTACCACGGGCGCAATCCCGCCCAGAGGGGCAGCGTGATCCGTGGAAACTATTTCCACGACATCGAGGTGCCCTTCAACGTCCGGGCGCTCTACCACGACGACGGCTCCGGAGCTGTCGAGGTGTACGGGAATATATTCCGGAACATAACCTCGCCGCCCGTTCAGATCGGGGGCGGGAGCGACATCCGCTACCACGACAACATATTCCTCGACCTCCCCTGTGCCGCCGTGAAGACAGACGGCCGCCTGAAGACATGGGGCGCCGACAGGCTCATCGCCCATCGCGACTCCGTTGCCCTTGTGGACGGCCCGGCTTTCAGGGCCCACTACCCCGAATTCGCCTCTTATTATGAGGGCGATCCGGCCGAGCCGCAACGGAACATATTCATCCGCAATGTGTTGTACAATGTGAAGTGGGCCTTCGAGAAGGTGGTCTGGAGTGACCACATCTACAACGACGACATTTCCGGGACCGCGAATTTCATCTCCGAGATGAGCGACAACTGGAAGACCGACGTGAACCCCGGCTTCATCGACATCACCGATCCATTGGCAGGATTTACGGAGCGTCCGGCCCTGCTGGATGTCATCCCCGGATTCGTTTTGCCAGACATTTCACTTATCCCTCCGACCTCCCCTACCTCGGCACGTCACGGCCATCCCTCCGACTCGGGCTTTTCCGGTACGATCGGCGATGTGGCCGATGAGCTCCACACGCCCGCCGGAATCCAACAATGATTTGAATATGAGACTATTCCGCATAACGCTCCTGACGCTGGCCCTATCCGCGGCCTGCCAGCCCGTGAAATACGCCGACAAGTTCGGCTTCCTCCCCGGAAACGATGCCCTGGCCAATTCCGAGGCGCTCCAGAAATGCCTGGACGGTGGCGGTAAGATCCTTGTCCGGAAGCCCGGCACCTATGAGGTCTGCAAGACTCTGATGATAGACTCGGAGACCGACCTGGTTTTCAGGGACGGCGTAGTCATGAAGAAGGCACTTGACCCCGACGGTGTCGGAGCGAGGTATGTCCTCATCAACCGCGGAGCCTTCGCCCGGGACTACGACGAGAACATCAGCGTCAAGGGACTGAACCTTGTTTGCGACGGGCTCGATGGGCGCTCTGGCCGTGAACTCGACGTCCCCGGAATCGTGGGAATGTCCTGCCAAGTGGGATTCTTCTACATCAAGAATCTGAATATCAATAACTTCACCCTTCTTGACCTACCTCCTGGGGACTTCGCCATCCAGATCTGCACGTTTGAGAACGCTACCGTTGAGAATGTCCACATAGAGGGAATGAAGGACGCCGTGCATTTCGGACCCGGACGGGGGTTCGCCGTGCGTCACGGAATATTCAAAACATATGACGACCCCATCGCGCTCAACGCCCACGACTACACCACCTCCAACCCCGAACTCGGATGGATCGAGGACGGAGTGATCGAGGACTGCGTGGATCTGGACGATCCCGAGCGCGGGACGACAGGCTTTTTCGCCCGCATCCTGGCCGGCGGATGGCGCGACTGGGAGGAAGGGATGGACATCCAGTCCTCGGGTGACGCCGTGGTGAGCGAGGGAAGGATTTACCGCGCCAACGGCCCCAAGGTGAAGGTCAACTACACCTCCCTTTACCGCCCCACCCACGAGGAAGGGACAGTCACCTATCCCGACGGCATCACATGGACGATGTCGCAAACAAGAGACATCTGTCATAGTTGCGGCGTGAGGAATGTCGTGTTCCGCGACATCAGGCTTCAGAAGAAACGCCACTTGGCGCTCTGCCTGCACTTTGACCATGACCAATATTCCCGGAGCTATTACCCCTATGCCGAGATTCCAGTCCAAAGTAACATAGTGTTCGACCGGATCTCGGTTGAGAACGAGATCCCGGCGCTGATTCAGAGCCGCACCCCAGTGGACAGCATCACGCTCAGGGATTCCCGCATAGGAAACTCCAAGATTCTATTGCTCAACGCGATAGACGCCCCGGGCATGAGCTACGACACCACCCTGATAAAGCTTGAGAGAGTCGAGTGCGACAACCTCGACTCCCTCGTCCGCTCTCCGGGAAGGCCGTACAAAGTCGTCATATCCAATGAATAGGTTCGGTCGCATACTGCTCTCCGCGGCCCTCCTGCTCGCCGCCTGCCATCCTGACGGTCCTTCCATCGAGGAGCTCAAGATGAGCGAGACGAGCGCCACCTTGGACATCGGCCAGTCCTTGTCACTGAAGGTGACCTCATCCCCTTCAGGTGCCGATGTCTCGGTGCTTCAGTGGAGCAGTATGGACAAGCTTGTGGCGACCGTTGACAGCGAGGGAAAAGTCACCGCCGCTGGGGCGGGAGTGGCGGTCATCCGGGCGACAGACTCCGGAAGCGGCCTTTCAGCCCTTTGCCGCGTCACGGTTCGGGATCCCGGCCATCACGAGGTGCCTCTGGACCCGAACGACCGCTGGGCCGACACCGGAGTGAACGTGCCGGCATATCCCTCCTACGGGAAAGTCACTGATCTCGTGGATTTTCCCCATGTCGAGATATGGACGGCGAGCCTCAAGCCGGTCCAGTCCAAGACCACTTACGAGAAGGCGACCATCACGGTCCACGACCCGCTGATGATGTATTCAGACGTCACCCTTGTCCCGAAGATGGACATTATGATCCGGGGACGCGGCAATACTACCTGGGAAGGGCCAAGCGGCAAGAAAAACCCATACCGAGTCAAGTTATCTGCACACACCAAACTCCTCGGGATGAAGGGTGACAAGGACTGGATACTGCTTCCCGACCAGCTTGACAACTCGCTTCTCCGGACTGCCCTCGCGCAGCGGATCTCCCGGCTGGTTTCCATGCCGTGGACGCCGAGATTCCGCATTGTGGACCTCTACATCAACGGCGCCTACGCCGGGATGTACTACCTGATGGAGCAGAAAGAGGTGGACCGGGAGAACAAGATTCCGATCATTGTCTCCCCCGGCCAGGTCAAAAGCGGCTACCTTCTGGAGCTCGACAACAGGAGCGAGGACGTGCCGTATTTCATCTCGAAATTTTTCAAGAAGAAACTGAAATTCAAGGACCCTTCCCCTGCCGACGGGACCATGAACGATCTCCAGAAAAAGTACATTATAGATTATTGCGAGACTCTGGAGAAGAAGTTGATGGACAAGGAGTTCACGGGGCCGGATAACTACCGGGAATATATCGAGCTGGACACCTGGATCCAACAGTTCATCGTCCAGGAATTGTCGATGAACATCGACGGGAACATGCGCCTCTCGACCTACATCGCCAAGGACTCCGACACCAAACTTTTCATCCCCTTCTGCTGGGATTTCGACCGCGCGTTCGGGAACGCCTCCTACATGAAGGACGAGTTCAACGTCCCCGAGGAATATCCCCAGGGCTGGTTTGTCCGCATCCGCGGCGGGGACGAGACCGACAATGAATATCCTTTCGGCTACCGCGCGACCTGGTATCAATACATGTTCGAGGATCCGGTCTTCGTTGCCCGGCTGAAGGAGCTATGGGCGTTGTACAAGCCTCGTCTTGACTACCTTCCGTCCTACCTAGACAAGATGACCGACTACTGCAGGCCGGCCCTTGAGCACGACGGGCAGAAGTTCGGCAAAGATCATTTCGGGAGTATCTCAAGGCTCCGGAGCAGATTCCTGGAGCGCCTCCACTGGATGGACGAGCATATCCGCGCCCTTGAGCCGCAGCGATACAACCCCGCCACCGGGGACTACGAGGACATCATGTAGTACTTCCGCTCCCCTACCGGGAACTTCTCGATGGCGTAGCGCAACGTGGTCCTTGGCATAGTCCTGAATCGGGGCTCAAGGTATTCAATCAGAGCGTTTTTGTCCTTTTTCCCGGCCTCCCTGAGCAGCCAGCCGACCGCCTTCTGGATCAGGTCGTGAGGATGGTGAAGGAGTATGTCGGCGATAGCGAATGTGTCTTTAATCTGATTGTGTCGGACGAAGGTCATCGTGCTGACAATCCCGATCCTTTGCTCCCAGATGGTCTTTCCGTCACGGGCAAGGTCGTATAGCGGGCTCCGGTCCTTGTCCAGCAGCCACTCACCCAGCAAGGGATAACAGGACAGGTCCACGAGGTCCCAGTTGTTGATCCTGTCGGTGTGGGTCAGGTAGAAATCCACGCAGGATCGCCTCAGCTCCGGATCCTTCTTGGCGTGGGAGAATATCTCCACCAGAGCCAGCAGACCCGCCAGGCGTACCTCATGATACTCGCTGGCCAGGCATTCCTCCAGCTCCGGGAAGCCCACCTCCCTCCAGCGCTCCTTCACAACGCTCCGGGTCACCGGCACCTTGATCCCGAGGAACTTATCCCCATCGCCGTACTGCCCCGGCCCCGTTTTGAAGAACCTCGCCAGCCCCTCCACCTGCCCCGGATCAGCCTTAGAAAGCATATCTGAAAGTAGTGTATTCATGGACAGTGATTTGTTTCACAAAAATAGTAAACTTTCACGTCATTCCGGGACGATTGGAGGATTCTGATGACGTGTTATGGAAATAACTGATATTCAATGAATAACATAAACATAGGGAGCCGATTTCGAGGCCATCAGTTTAAGTAAATGGCTTACCAGTAATTAGTTCCGTAACACGGCAACCACATATTGGTAAACTGTTTTCAGGACGACACAGGCGCCGTGGCAGGTAAATAATTGAAATAAAATGATTTAACTACTAGTATCCCCCTTATTTTGAGAGGGATAGGATATATTAACTATCTGACGATCAATAATTTATCCACCACAAAAAGCCGACCGCCCCCCTACTCCTTCAGGGGCTCCATGTGAATGATGATGTGGGAGCCGGGGCCGAAGCGTTCGGTGAACAGGCTCTCAATGGTGGAGGCCTTCTCGTGGGCCTCGCTCAGAGGCAGACGACCATCGAGGCGGATGTGGATCTCGGCGGCGATGTGCGCCCCTATGCGTCTCGTGCGAAGGTTATGTGGCTCGGAGACTCCCCCGACTGACTCGACCAGATCGATGATCTCTTTCTCGGTGTCCTCAGGCAACGACTGTTCCGTTAGCTCCCCGAGACTCGGGCCCAGAAGGTCCCAGGCGACCTTCACCAGCATGGCACCGACCGCGATCGAGGCCAGAGGGTCGAGGACCGTCCAACGATTACCGAGGAGGATGGCTCCCGCGATACCGATGGCCGCTCCGATCGATGAGAGGGCGTCAGAGCGGTGGTGCCAAGCGTTGGCCGTGACCGCGCTCGAGTTAAGTCTCTTCCCCGCCTTGGCGGTATATTGATATAGCGCCTCTTTGATCGCGATGGAGACAAGGGCGCCCCAAAGAGCGATCTTCCCGGGAGACGGAAGGTCCTCGCCCTGAATCCATAGGGCAAGTTTACCAGCACCGCTGACAACGATGCCTATGGCGGCCGCGGCGAGGGCGAGACCGATGAACATCGTGGCTATCGTCTCGAATTTGCCGTGGCCGAAATCATGGGAGCGGTCCTGTGGCCTGGCGCTGATCCCGACGAAAGCTATGACCACCAAGTCGGTCACGAAATCGGACACGGAATGGACAGCGTCGGCGACCATGGCGCCGGAATGTCCAGCCACACCAGCGACGAATTTGAAGCCGACGAGCAAGAGATTCGCGACGGCTCCGACTAAGGTAACTTTATAGATTTCTTTCTCCCTGACCAAAGATCTATTTGTCTTTGCGTATCTTCTTATGAAGATTGAGACTCATGCGAAGAGACTTCAACGCCGGTTTGGTCAGGTCGGCCTGGACTGTGTGTCCGCCGCTCTGGAACATGAAGCAGAGACGCTTTCCCTGAAGCAAACGCTTGACCACCGAGCAGGACGTTGTGGCGGGTTCCCCGAGCCTCTCGGCACCGGTCGACAGCCGGCAAGGGAACTCCTTGACTGTCGCCAGAGGCGCGTCGAACAACTCCATCAGAGTCTCGATCGTCGCGGAAGCCTCCTCAGAGTCAGCGCCGAGGAAAAGGCAGGTCTCGTTGACGTGGTCCAGAGTAAAGTCGGACTCGTCGTTGCGTGTGACCTCCAAAAGACGATAGACATGGCCGAGGCTGAGGTAATAGCCGACAGTGCCGTCATCATCTTTGTAGGTGAATATCGAAAACTCATTGTCATCCTGCTCTATCTCAGCAATTTCCATCCGCATCCCGGCAGGGGTGTTCTTCTGGGCGAACGCGGAGAGCGTGACAATCGCGAGAGCGATAACGGTAAGGATTCTTTTCATGTCTTTAGTTGTTTATTGTCGCTAATATACAAAGAATAGACAATAGATTGATATTCCGGCCGAAATAAACTAACTTTACCGGCACCTGTGAACAAGCGTTATTCATGAGCAAGAAGCATTCGACAGAGGCGCGCCGGCGCTATCTCAACATATGGAGGAAACTCGGGTACAATCCATGGAGGAAGCCCGACAAGGAGAAAAAGAGAAACAGTTCCCGTGATTTCTACAAAGGAGCCTTCGACAGCATCCCCTTCCTGAACGACGACGCCAAACGTACCTTCACCCACCTTCTGCTACGTCCCGGCTACATGATCAGGGACTACATCAAAGGTGACCATGAGAGGTATCTGGCCCCTCTGACCGCCCTGATTGTCTTTTACGCTTTCTTCGCTCTTGTCTCGTCCGTCATGCAGCCGGTCCAGAAAGAGAAAGCGAAGATCCCGGCCCCTATAGAAGTCACTTTGAATCAAGACAATGAGGACAATGACGAGGATAAAGATGACGCCAAGTCCGATAACGAGGTCGGGGCAAGGATAGTGATGAACACTCTGGACATCGTGCGGAAAGGGTACATCTACCTTCATCTGGACCAGTTCCCTGACGAGGTGGACACCAAGCATGAGGCCGCCATCGCCGCTTTTGAAAGCACAATGAGAAGCCAGGGAATTCCCCTCTTTCTCGGCAAGTTCCTGTTGCTCTGGATGGCGATGTGGATGGCGCTGCGCCGTTACAAGCCCGGGCTCTCCGCCTGCGCCGCGGCGGCGGCCTACACCCTCTGCCAGTTCAGCTTTTTCATGCTGTTCGCCTTGATCCTGACTTGGGGAAAGAGCACATCGATACACGTCCTGCTGATGCTTTTCCTGCTGATGGTCAATTACAAGCAGTGGCTGGACATCGGCTACCGCAAGGCGCTCAAACTAGGCCTGTTCACGGGAATATACTACGCGCTGTTCTACGCCGCGATCCTCATTCTCGTCGCCGGCGTTGTGCTCCTGATAGCCTTCCTGAAAAGCTGAGAGCGTCATTCAAGTCTCGCGAGGGCGGCGCTTACGTTCTTGAAAGAGGTCTCGCTGTCGGCGAGCATATTCCTTGAGCCGAACTGCTCGACAGTGAGCCAGCCGGTGTAGCCTATCTCCACCAGTTTCCCGATCACATCCGCTATAGGGACACAGCCCGTCCCAATGGGGACGCATCTCATGTCAGTCAGCGACGTCCTGTCTTTGAGATGGACATGCCCGATCTTGTCCCGATAATAATCAACACGGTCAAGGGCGTCCTCCCCGGCGAAGATAAAGTTGCCCGAGTCGAACACAAGTCCAAGGTCCTTGGAGACCGCGAACAGGGAGTCAATCCTCTCGGAGTTAAAAGTAAGGGAGCGACGGCTGTCGTAGTCCTCCACCATGATGGTGTATCCCTTGGCCGCCACTCTCCCGACGAACGAGGCCACACGCCTCCTGATGGAATCAATCTCCTCCGCGGGAAGCCCATCCTCGGGCATGACACCGAGGACCAGCAACAGGCGGTCGTAGCCGTTCTCGTCCATGAAGGCGATGGTTTTATCCTCGATCTCCCTCTGGTCCCCTTTCGTGTAGTCGATGTCTGTGATGGCGCATGAATGCTTGAACCCGAGGCTGTCCAGAGTCTTGATGGCGTCCGGCCTTTGTAGCACACGGACATCGGCGCCCTCGTAACCGATGGCCTTGATCCGGGCCGCCGCCTCGGCGAAAGAAATACCCTCCTGACGGGCGACCGTCTCGATGTGGTCGCAGAATAAGGAGATTCCAGGAAGTGGCCTGTCCTTCTCCCGGCAGGACACCGAGCCGAGTGACAGAGCCGCCAACGCGGCGAGGAATAACGTCTTATTCATAATCAGTTGTTTTATATACCTTTCGACTAATATAACCATTTTAACGGAAAATGACTATCTTGTAAAAAACATGAGATGAAAGCGAAAACTGTTCTGAGGGTAATTCTGGGAATCCTGGCGGCCGGGATCATCGGCGGATGCGTCTATCTCGACAGCCTCCTTCCCATCATCACAGGCTACGCGGCCAAGAACATGGCCTCCGATGTTTTCGTCTCCGGAAGGTCTCCAGAAGATGTCAAGTCGCTTGACCTCAATTTCTCTTTCATCAAATTCACCCGTGACAAGGTCGATCTCGAAAGCCGTTCGGTCACGAGCCGCTTCCTCTGGAGGAAGGCCACGGCGGTCTATCGCGACGGCTACGGTGTCACCCTCTTAAGAGGCAAGGACAAGAAGTCCATTCTCAGTCAGGAATATCCCCTCGCGCCCGAGACCGAGGCTCCCCCTCAACTCGAGCCTGGAGACCCGGAGTTGGCCGCGAGGCTTGAGCCGATAGCGAAGGCTCTAGTCGATGACCGCTCCTACAACGGCACCCCCTTCGCCTTCGTGGTCCTGCATAAAGGCACCCTCGTCGCCGAGCGCTACCGGACCGGCATCACTGCCTCCACCAGACTCCTCAGCTGGAGCATGGCTAAGAGTATCACCAACTCCCTCGTCGGCGTCATGGCGGGCGACGGGATGGTGGACATCCATGCCCCGATGGATATTCCCGAATGGGCTAACGACGGACGTAAAGCGATCACTCTCAATGACTTGATGCATATGCAGAGCGGACTTCAGTGGAACGAGGACTACGGCAACCGCTCGGATGTCAACCTCATGCTCCACCGTGAGACAGACATGGGGCTTTACGCGATCAACAAGCCGCTCGAGCATGAGCCTGGGACGGTATGGTACTATTCCAGCGGAA